>VXWP01000084.1 GCA_009835325.1 Gemmatimonadota bacterium
GCAGAAACCCCACCCGCCCCTGTCCGTGCCCGTGATCATGCGAGATTCGGCCGGGACCCGCATCGCGGGCCAGAAGGGCTATTCTCCCTTCAGTCACCACATGGTCGCCGCGAACGTGCTGGCGAACCACTGGGAGACCTACGCAAATGGCGCGCAATCCGCCGGACAGGAGCCGGACCGGCGCAAGTGGAAGATCTCCCGCAACATCTTCGTGGCGGAGACGACAAAGGAAGCCCGCGAAAGGGCGCGGAACAATTCCCTGGGCAAATGCCTGGATTACATCATGAAGCTCACGGACCTCGGACCGGGACGGGCGTTCTGGAAACGGGACCTGGACATGCCCGACTCCGAATGCACCCTGGACTACATGATGGACGAGCAGGTCATCGCCGGCGACCCCGATGAGTGCGTGCGGCAGCTGCACCGCATGATGGAGGAGACGGGCGAATTCGGCACATTCATCATGACCGCCCACGACTGGGACGACCGGGAGGCCTGGATCAACAGCCTGGAACTGTTCGCGAAAGAAGTCATGCCTCGGTTCAACCGGTCGCTGGGCTACGCCTGAGTTTGCCGGGCGGCTTTTGCGGGGATGTGCGCGGTAGGGATGTACGCGGTCCAGTGTATACCTCGTGTTAGTGTATTCCACGGGTGAAGTGTATACCGCGAGCGAAGCATTTACCGCGGGCTAGTGTATACAATGTAGACACAACGAGAATCAATACCACATTTCGGAGCCCAATATGAACTACGGCATGTTCATCATGCCCTTCCACGACCCGGTCAAACCTGCGGCGCAGTGCCACGACGAGGACCTTGAGCTCATCGTGCGCTGCGAGGAACTGGGATTCACCGAGTTCTGGATCGGCGAGCACCACACCATGAAGTACGAGAACATCGTCCTGCCCGAGGCCTTCATCGGCAAGGCCCTGGCCATGACCCACTCCATCCGGCTCGGTACCGCGCCCACCTGCCTGCCCTATCACCACCCCGCCCACGTGGCCAGCCGGCTGGCCTTCATGGACCAGCTCTCCCACGGGCGGCTGAACCTGTGCTTCGGCCCTGGCAGCGTGACGACGGACCTGGAGCTTTACAAGATCGATCCTAAACTCAACAGCGCCATGGCCGCCGAATCGGCCGAGATGATCCTGCAGATCTGGAGCCAGGACCCGCCCTATCACCTGAAAGGCCGCTTCTGGGAGATCGACCTGGAAGAAAACGTGGACCGCGACACGCTGATCGGCTACATCCACAAGCCCCTGCAGCAGCCCCATCCGCCCATATGCGCCCCGGGGATGAGCATGAACTCCTCCACCATGAAGCTCGCGGGCGAGAAGGGCTGGTTTCCCATCAGCGCGAACATATCCCCGGGCAACGTCGTGGCCGACAACTGGCGGGTGTACGAGCAGGCGGCCCTTGAAGCCGGACGTACGCCGGACCGCAAGGACTGGCGCGTCTCCCGCAGCATCTTCCTCGCGGACAGCAAGGAGGAAGCGGCGCGGAAAGTACGCAACAATTCCCTGGGACGGGGCTTCGAATACCTCGGCGGCCTCTTCGACCAGGGGCTGGGCCGGAAGATGCTCAAGCGGGACCCGGACATGCCCGATTCGGAATGCAACCTGGACTACCTGATGACGGAACAGATCATCCACGGCGACGTGGACGAGGTCGTCCGGCGGCTGGACCTGTTGCGGGAGGAGACCGGCGATTTCGGCACGCTGATCCTCATGGGGTACGACTGGGACGACAAGGATTCCTGGCTCCGCAGCATGGACCTCTTCGTCCGCGAAGTGATGCCGCGCATGTAAAACTGTGCACGACGCCGCACCGCCAGCACGACGCCGCACCGCCAAAGGAGCACCCATGAAGGGTCCACGCCTCCCCTACCGCTACGATCACTACACCTGGGTCGAACTGAAGGAGAAAGTCGAGGACCAGCCCGCCGTCATCCTGCCCGTCGGGTCCACGGAGGACCACGGCTACCACATGCCCCTGGACGTGGACACGTTCCTGGTGAGCAGCGTGTGCGAAGGCGCCGCGAAGCTCATCCCGGACGAAGTGCTGATCCTGCCGGCCCTGCCCTACGGGTTCGAGGACCATCACATGGACTTCCCCGGGACGATCACCGTGCGGGACGACCACCTGCAGGACTTCGTCGTGGACATCACCCGGAGCGTGGCCCACCACGGCTTCCGGAAGATCCTCATCGTCAACGGCCACGGTTCCAACGCCACCATCCTGGAGACGGCCTCGCGCCGGACGGTCATCGAGACGGACGCCCACTGCGGGACGCTTAACTGGTGGAGCGTGGCGCAGTCGAAACTCTGGGAAATCGGCGACTCCGAACTCCAGTCCCACGCCGACGAGATCGAGACCTCGGTCTACCGCTACCTCAACGACGACGCGATCCAGATGGACAAGGCGGTGCGGGAGGTGAAGATCCCCGTGTCCAAGTACTACTGGCGCGGCTGGATCCGCGGCAAGGGCGCCTCTCCCCTGCGCATGATGGACCAGTGGTCCCGGATCTCCGACTCCGGCGTCATCGGCGATGCCACCGTCGCCACCGTGGAGAAGGGCGAGGAACTCTACCGTGCGGCCTCGGAGGAACTGGCCGGCCTGATCCAGGAATTCCGCGCACTGCCCATCGAGCCCCGGGTGGACCGGCACTGACGGCTTGCCCAACCCCCTGGAGTACCCTTTCATGAAGCGCGCTGCACGCACAGCTGCACGCATGGCCGTACGATTCAGGCACGCCGTTTTGCGGACGCTGAAGCGGCTGGCCCCGGATACCTGGACGAAGCGCTGTATCTACGCGGGACTGGTCACGGCGGCCGGGGTCTTCCTGGTCCTGGGCACGTGGCAGGGTGTGGTCACCTGGCTCGGCTGGCCGGCGATCGCCCTCCTGGCCGCCGGTATTTTCTACTACACGTGGAAGGCCTTTTCGTGGCTGCGGGACCATTTGCTGTGGAAAGTCCGGAATCGCATCATCGTCGTTTTCCTCTTCGCCGGCATCGCGCCCCTGTGTATCGCCTCTTCGATCAGCATACTCGTCGGATGGCTCTGGATCGGGACCCTGGGGACCAACCTGGTCACCCGTCATATCGAAGAGACCGTCGACCGGCTCGATCATATACCGGTCGATATGCAACTGACCCTGCTGAGGACGGCTTCGGAGGACGGACAGCCTTTCGCCGGGATCGTGGACGAGATCCTGCGGGACAATCCGGACCTTACTGGCCTGTCGATCAGTGTGTTCGAGGATGGCCGCCCGGTGCTTGCTTCCGCCCCCTTCGATACGCCCGAACCCCTCCCGGACTGGCTGCTCCGGGAAGACCATTTCGCCGAAGTCGTATTCGACAGCCTGTCCGACGGCCTCTCCGCGCTGTCCTTCCGCGCCGGCACCGCGATCGAAATCCGCGGACGGAACCTGTACGTCCTCTCCTACAAGCCGCTGGGGGATGATTACCGGACGAAGATATGGGAAGAACTGGGCACGCAGGTCGCGTTTCGGTCGGGACCGGTCGATTTCGAAGAGGTCATCGTCTATGAATCTCCACCTTCGGAAGTGGAGAGGTCGCGGTTGCCGCTCCTGGGGGCGCTTCACGTGCCGTGGGCCGCTTCATTCTCCGTCAGGTCCTGGAATTCGGGGGCGCGGAACGTGGCGATCCTGGGCCTGGATCTCGATCCGGCGCACATTTTCGAAGCGACCGTTACCGGTGACATGCTGCTATCTGGATTCCCTCCGCTGTTTTTCGTCGTCATCGTCCTGTGCGCGGTATTCGTAGGCTTCGAGCTGATCTCGTTCATGATCGGGCTGCTCGTTTCGCGGAGGATTACCACGGCGGTGCGCGGGCTGTACGAGGGCACGGAAGCCATCCGCGCCGGCAGGACGGACTTCCGCGTGGAAGAAAAGGCGCGGGATCAGCTGGGCGAACTTGGCCGTTCCTTCAACACCATGGCACGGAGCATCGAGATGCTGATGGATGAAGAAAGAGAAAAGGAACGGATCGAAACGGAACTTTCCATGGCCCGGGAGGTGCAGGCCCGTTTCATACCCAACGTGCCGCCGCAGCGGGGTCCCCTTGAACTGGCCGGCGCCTGGATCCCCGCCCGCACGGTCAGCGGCGACTACTACGACTTCATCGAACACCGGGACCGGATGCTGGATATCGTGGTCGGCGACATCTCGGGCAAGGGCATATCGGCGGCGCTCATGATGGCCGGTCTGCAGGCGTCGCTGCGGTCCCAGGCGCTGGATCCCGCGCTGGAAGGAAGCCCGGACCGGCTGTCCAGGCTGATGTCCCGCCTCAACGTCTACCTGTGCCACAGCACGGCGCCGGATCGATTCGCCACGGTGTTCATCTGCAGTTACCACGTGGAGACGTCCCGGCTCAATTACTGCTGCGCCGGCCACAATCCACCCCTGCTGCTGCGCAACGGCAGCGACAATGTGGCGCTGCTCGAGAGCGGCGGTTACCCGATCGGGTTATTTCCGGAGGCGGAATACGAAGATTCCTCGGTCAGCGTCGATCCGGGGGATCTCTTCGCGGTCTATACCGATGGCATCACGGATGCGCTCAACCGGGAGGAAGAGGACTTCGGGGAAGCGCGTCTCCGCCGGGTCCTTTCGCGGAACCGCGACCGGACCAGCGAGGAGATTCTGGAGCGGGTCCTCGCCTCCGTCCGCGACTTCTCCCACGGCGTGGAACAATTCGACGACCAGACCGCCGTCATCGGCCGGGTGCGCTAAGCGGTCGTCAATCCAGCCCGTAGGCGTATTGCTCCAGCCGGCAGAACACATTGACCAGACGCATCTGTTCCACCGTCCGGCACGGGGCCTCCAGCAGCCGCGGATTGAGGACGACGATGGCCAGGCACTGCGCCCGGGAGACAGCCACGTTGAGCCGGTTCCGGCTGTACAGGAACTCCATGTGCCTGGGCAGGTCCTCGGCCGTGGACGTCACCATGGAGACGAGCACCACGGGCGCCTCCTGCCCCTGGAACTTGTCTACTGTGCCAACCCGTGCGCCATCGGGCAGAGCCGACCGCAGGTGGTTGACTTGCACGTTGTAGGGCGAGACCACCAGGATGTCCGCCTTGGTCAGCGATCGGGTCCCGCCTCGGCCGTCCGCGAAGGACTGCCCCAGCAGTTCTTCGTAGCAGGCCCTGACGATTTTCCCCTCCGCCTCGTTTTTCTGGGAGCATCCCCCGTGATCCGCCGCGATCATGACGATGCCCTCTTCGGGAAGTTCCGTTTTTTCCAGCAACAGCCTGCGACGGGTGGTTTCGGCATGATTCGCCAGCCTTCCGTCGTAGAAGGCATCGGAAACGAACCGGCAGATACTCGGCTTGAGGCGCCAGGTCGTCCCCAGGAAGATCCCGCGGTCGGGCGGTATGGTATCCCGGCCCTGCAGAAGGTATTCCAGGACCGACATGCCGGCCTCGCCCGGATGAGTGCCTTTCATAGGTTGCCCCAGCTGCATCTGGTCACCCACCAGGACGATGTTCTCGGTCGACGAGGACATGCCCACGACGTTGGCGGTCGACACCTGTCCCGCTTCGTCGATGAAGAGGTAGTCCAGGCGGTCGACGAGACTTGGGTCGGAAAACAGCCACGCCGTCCCGGCGTAGAGGTCCGCGTCGCTTCTGATGTCCCCTATTTTGTCGACATTCGTTACGAAATCTCCTTTGAAAACGCTGTCCGGGTTGCCCCCGCTGCTCTTCTTGATACCCCGGAACGACACGCCCCGGTCCCGCGCAACTTCGACGACCATATCCAACAGGTTGTGGATGGCCTGGTGCGCATTGGACGTAATGCCGACTTTGTGCCCTCTCTCGATCAGCGCGACGATGAGATGACCACTCGTGTAGGTTTTGCCGGCACCGGGCGGTCCCTGGATGAAGAGATAGCTGTCGTCGAGATGCGCCACGGCATCCAGATAACCGTCAATCCCTTCGCGGCCGGGCTCGACGATCGGCGCACCCGGGGGGCGTCCCTTGATCCGCGGGACCGCCCGGCGAAGCAGATCGGTGGCGGCACGCGGGGTCTTCGCGTCCCGGATGAATCGATCCGCATGGCGGTAGATCCCCGCCCGGATGACCTTCGCGTCCACCGGTCCTCCGGGGCCGATCGAAGAACCCGCGGGCAACGGCTGCACGCTCGGTCCCTGCCTGACCCGGACGATCCCTTTTGATTCGTTGATTTCCTGGATCGTGCCGGCTCTGTCCATGGTCTGCGCATCCGAGACCTGGTCGCCGGTCTTGAGCTTGAAGTCCTGGGGCGGGAACCGGAATGTGTATACCATCGATCTCTTGTCCTGGACGGGTGGCTCCCCCGACTTTTCCAATCCCCCCAGACACTCCACGTCCTCGATGAGTTCGTCCGTCGTCTTGTCGCGGCGTTCAAAGGCGGCCCACCATTCAGGTTTGGCCTCCCGGTTGTGGAATTCCAACAGGTCCGCGACGCGCCGGCCGTCCGCCGGTGGGTCCTCCTCGAAAACGCCCAACCTGCGCTGGTATTCCTCGTACTCGATCTCCCAGTCCTTGCGCCCGGGCGTCGCAGATGTTGCTGCAGCGGCCTCTCCGCCGCTTTCGTCTCCGCCGCTTTCGTCTCCGCCGCTATCGTGCCCGGCGAACCAGGACGTGTGGGCCGGACGGAGCGACACCAGCCAGTCGCGCAACTTCCACGTTGAAACGCAGTCTTCTTTGTTGTACTCGGCGATTTGCCGCAGGAGATCGTCATCGCCAGCCTCCTGCCAGCGGTTGTATACGACGACACTCTCTTCGGCCGTCGCCACCTCCCCGCTCCGTTTCATGTAAAAGGTCTCGAGGTTCTTCAGCGAGTAACGCGGCTCGGAGGTCCGGATGCTCTCCCGCACGACCAGGTAGAGGTCGACGAACCGATTCCGCCGCAGCAGGTTGTCGAGTTGTTCCTCGCAGGTCCCGTAGCGGCCCGCCAGCCGTTTCAGGGCCGTGGTCTCGTAGTGGTTGTAGTGGTAGATATAGGCCGAGGGATACTGCCTCAGGTGTACGTCCAGAAAGGCCATGAAATCCTCGAAGGCCTTCTTCTCCTCCACGTGGTCATGGGCCCAGAAGGCCTTGAAGGCCGGCTGGTCATCCGTCACGGCGACCACGCCGAAGAGGTATTCCAGGCCGTTGGGATACAGCGGATCGCCTTCCATGTCGAAGAACAGGTCGCCCCGGTCCGGCCTGGGCAGCCGCGACAGTCCCTTCCCTGCATCGAAGACGAGTCGTTCCCACGCGTCATTTCCCGTCTTCGCCTTTTCGTACTGCAATGCGGCCTGGGCGCGAAGCCGCCCGAGTCCCTCCTGACTTGTATCGGTAATCTGCCGGTCGGCATCCAGTTTGGCCAGATCGGACAGCGTGTTGATGCCGGCGTTTCTCAGTGCGGCGATCTGGGTCTTGCGGATGTTTGCGACGCGGGACAGATGGTCGTCCTCTTCCCAGCGACGGGCGCAGAGGTCGCGCCAGTGGCAGTACGTGCAATGTGCGCAGGGATCGGGATTCGTATCGGAGGGAGGACCCGCGATCCACGCCTCGAAGCGCCGGCGCGCCAGGGCATAGTAGTAGTAGAAATCATCCACCCTGAAACACGCTTTCTTCCCGTCTCCCTGCAGCAGATACATGTATTCGGCCCGCAGTTCCTGCATTCCTTCCAGCAGGTCGGTGTATACGCAGAGTTGAATGAGGTGTTTCGGCGCTGCCTTTCTGGCGAGCTTGGTATCCAGTACCTCGTAACTGAAATCTCCAAGCGCGGACGGCCGGGGACAACGGACCAGGAAATCGGCGTCGCCGCGCCAGGGCTTCCGGTGGAGCACTGCCTGGAAGATGACGTCCACGCCCCTTTCCATGGCCGACCGGGTCGCGGCCACCCGGTCCTGAAGCGATCGGTCACGATCTATTTCGACAATGTCCCGGCCTTCGGTCCGCAGCCGTTCCAGGTAGGCTTTCTCGTGCTCCAGGCCCTTGCGCTGCAACAACGCCATAGTCTCATTGGATTCCGCCTTCTCGAGGTCTTCCTCCAGGCTTCGAATATCGAGATAGGTCGCGTGGCGGCAGCCCAGGTAGTTGACCAGGTCCGTTGCGGAAAACCGGCAGCCTCCGTCCTCGGTTCGTTGCATGGAAGGGTACGTCTCCCGATGTTATTTGCTAGAATTCAGCTGGATGATTCGACCAATAAGAGAACCGATCCAGCATTTACGCAAGGCCGGGCCGCCCGGCACTCCACATCGCCGCGCACGCCGCGACGACATAGCAGGCCGCCGCCGCCGTTACCGTGAGCAAGAATCCCCACTGCATGGCGATGATCATGGCCAGCGGCGAGGCCAGGACGGAAGCGCAGCCGTTCACGCCCCAGGCCCAGGGCACGAGCGCGGCGGACCGCGCCCCGAACCAGCGCAGCCCCAGGGGGAAGGGCAGCCCCATGGCGAAGGCCAGGGGCGAGATGAGCACCAGTACCGCGGCGAGACGGACTCCCGGCGGCCAGGCGCCTCCGAACAGCGCGAGGAGGATCAGGCCCGTGAATACGGGTATGGCCAGGACCGCCGGCACCAGGGCCAGCCTGCCCAGCGAAACGCCGGGCAGCGCGGTAATGCGATCCGCCGCCAGGCTGCCCAGGCCCGAGCAAAGCAGAAAGCCTCCCACGGTGGCCGCGCCGCCGATCACGGGATCGCCCAGCAGCCGCTGGATGCCCGACAGAAAGGCTATTTCCAGCACCAGGTAGGCCAACCCAATGGCCAGAAAGTACGCCGCGGCGATCGACCGTCCGGACGCCCTTCGGATGTCGGCGCGGAAAACGAAGGGCAACAGCATCAGTACCAGACCCGCGCACGTAACGATGAAGGCGGTGGACAGGACGAAGAGAAAGGCCAGTTCCGATCGCAGCAGCCATCCCGCTCCATAGGCTCTCCGGAAATCGGGCAGGGCGCCGAGCTTGCCGAAATTGCCGAAGAAGGGGCGGTCGTCGGTGGCCGGCCGGACTTCGAAGGGCCACTCGTCGAAGAACCGGTCGGTTTCGCCGGGGTCCCCGGACAACAGGCTGCGCATCACGTGGTACAGGTAGTCACCGTCTTCACCCGGCGGTCCGGGGAGTTCATCGGGACGGTTCAGTTCGCCGGCCGTTATCCCCCGGAAGTACACCGGGGTCAGGTTCCGCTCCGCGGCCCGGTCCCGCAGCCGGCGAATCTCCCCTACCCGCCAGGGTCTTGGCCGGACCATGGTGCAGACGCCCAGGAAATCCCGGACCATGGCGATGTGCACGCCGGGCCGGGCGATTCCAGCCAGTTCGAGGGCGGCAATGACCGTTGCCGCGATCTTCGCGTTGTCCCTGGGCAGCAGCTGTATCCCGCGGGACACGTGGAGGATGCCGTCCGGTGACAACCGCCGCAGGGCGGCCGCGACGCCTTCAACTGTCATGAGGTGATCCTGGTTCAGCCCTTCCAGGCCGCCCGCGGCTGCCGACCAGGACTCCATGCCCGCCAACTGGATGAGGTCGAAGGAACCCCGCGTTCCTTCGAGGAAGGCCCGGGGTTCCACCGGATGAAGCGCGACGCCCGGCAGGTTGAACACCATGCCGCCTTCGTCCTCCAGGGGACCGGCCAGGAGATCCGACAGCACCCGGTTCGACTGCACGACGTCTACCGCTGCCGCGCCGTGCCGCCGGGCCAGCCAGATATTGCCGCCGCCGACCTCGTCCAGCAGCAGTACCCTGGGATTGGAGGGGACCAGGCCATAGGGCAGGGCCATGAGCGTGCCGTCCAGCGCCTCCGCCTGTTCCGGCCGTTCGATGCGCAACAGGGAGCCGGCGCGATGACCGTCCACGACGATCGAAGCCATGGACGGCGGCACGCGCTCGTCGGTCATGAAGGCCATGTCGTGAAAGGCATCGCTGCCGAAGGCCTCCACGACCCCCGTTGGGCCGACTGCGCGGGCCAGTTGCTCGGCCTGCCCGTCCTCTTCGAGACGGTCCACATAGGCCAGGTACTTGTCGTCGTCTACGCGGATGAAAGGAGGATAAAACAGTGCCAGCAGCGCGCCGGTCAGCATGGCCAGCACGGCCAGCACAGCCAGCACGGCCGGCACACTCGAGGAAACCAGTCCGTTGCTCGAGGACCTCCGGTCGCCGCGGTATGCAGCAGCCAGGACCACGGCCCCGGTCACGTAGCCCAGCCATGCGGGATCCACGAAGTACATGACGATTGTCACCCCGACCGCGCCGGACGCGCTGCCGATGAGGTTCGACGCGTACACCGCGGTCAGCCGCTCCCCGGCGGACATCAGCGCCAGTCCGACGGCGGTGGCGCCCAGGGCGAAGGGGACGGTCAGCAGGGCCCAGTATCCTGCCCACCAGGCGAGCTGCCCCACGATCAGGCCGGGCAGGAAACGGCCGGTCACGGGCAGGAGCTGCGCGGCCTGGAGCATGAGGGGGATGGAGACGGCCGTGAGCAGGACCAGTATCGGAAGGGCCGTGTGCCGGTGCCGCAGGAGGTAACCGCGCCAGAGCGACAGGATGGCGCCGCTCATGCCGAAGCCGAGGAGCGCGATGGTGATGACGAGGAAGGCGAAATGGTACCAGCTAGCGTACTGCAGGACGCGTATGAGCCCGATTTCGAAGGCGATGACGCCGCAGGAGACCAGGCCGGCGGTCCGTACGAGATAGCCCGCCGGAAAACGCTCGGGCGTAACGGCGTTTTCGGTTCGCGACGTCACTGTGCGACCCGGCCGGTCATGGGCACGAAGCGAACGGGCATCACGGTGCGGGAGGTCCGCTCTCCGTCCGCCGTCTTGCGGACGACGACGAGCCGCTGCACACCCGTCATCTCGCCGATGGGAATGACGATCCGGCCGCCGGGCTTGAGCTGGGACCACAGGAGCGGCGGCAGATGCCCGGCCGCGCAGGTGACGATGATGGCGTCATAGGGCCCCGCCTCCGGCCAGCCGTAGTAACCGTCGCCGTGGCGCGTCTGAACGGCGTCATACCCCTCCTCGGCGAGCAGTCCTCGGGCCCGGTCCAGCAGGGGTTCGATGATCTCCATGGTATACACGTGGGGCGTGATGTGGGCGAGCACGGCGGCCTGGTAGCCCGAACCGGTGCCGATCTCCAGCACCTTCGAGGCCGGACCGATTTCGAGCAGCTCAGTCATGTACGCCACGATGTAGGGCTGGGAGATGGTCTGCCCGAGCCCGATGGCAAGGGGCGTATCGTCATAGGCGATGCGCCGCGTCTGCTCGTGGACGAACACGTGGCGGGGGGCGTCCATCATGGCCCGGATTACGGCCCCGTCCGTGACCATGGGCGACTTGTCCAGGATCACCTCGACCATGCGAGCACGCTCCCGCTGCCGCTCATGGACGGAGCGGGGCCGCGGCGGCGTCCAGACCGAGTCGACGACGGCCGCAGTGGGCGAGTCGGCGGCGGCCCCGGCGGCAGTGGCGGTGTTGGACGTGGCGACGGCCCCGGCAGTAACGTCCCCGCCGCGGCCATCCGGATCAGTGGTGGACGCCGACGGATCCGGCTCCGATGCGCAGCCCAGGGCCACGGTTATCCATAAAAAAGCGGCAATGCCGGGGAACAGTACACCCGATCGGTGGGTGGCCACCCTGGTGATCAAAGATGCCGATTGCATGTTCTTTACTCCGCAACCACCGGCCGGCGGTAGAACCGCTGGGGGTTGGTACGGGGTTCGTAGCCGAGGATGCGCCGGGCCTTGTCGATGGTGTACTTGCCCTGCTGCAGGTAGCTGCCCATGTTGAAGGCCTGGAAGAAGTCCGGCACCTCCTCGATCTCCAGCGCCAGCCGGCAGGCCTCCACCAGGTCGTCGTAGACGATGGTGAAGGGTGGATGGTCGGCGTTCCTGACCTGCTCTTCGGGCATCGGACCCAGTCCGTTGAACTGGTAGCACACGGTGTGTATCCGGTACTTGCGGGCGTATATCTTGCAGATCTCCATCGCAAGGTGCTTGGTCAGCATATAGTAAGCTGTTCCCGGTGCCTGGGGCACGTCGCCGATGTCGTGGTCGTGGAGGTAGCCGGGGATGATGATCTCCGGACCCGTGTGCAGGACCTTCTCGATACCGAGCTCCGCCGCCGCCTTCATCACGTGCCAGGCGCCCCGGACGGACACGGCGAAACTCGCCACCGGGTCTTGCCGGACCACGGTCCAGTTCATGATCGCGTCCATGCCGCGGGCCGCTTCCAGCACCTGTCCGTAGTCGCCCATGTCCACGTGCATGATGGGCTTTCCGCCGGGATGGGGGCGGATATCGGCCAGGCGCAGGTTGTAGTGTTGTTCCAGGCCGGGGATGATGAACGGCGCGATATTGCCGGAGGCGCCCAGGAGGAGGACGTTTTTCATGGCTTTGCTCCTTCTGTTCAATCCATTTTCGCGATTACGTCCCGCAGCACCTCTTCCGCCGACTCCAGGAGCCGGTCGATGTGACCGTCCGTGTGCACGAGGGACAGGTAGATCTTCTCGTAGGGACTGACGAAGAGCCCCCGCTTGATCATCTCGACGCCGAAGACGAAGGCCTTCTCCTTGTCGGCGCGGAACATGGACCCGTAATCGACGATCTCCCGCTCCCCGGTGAACAGCACCTGGAGCACGGGGCCTTCGCCGCCGACGAGCAGGGGGATCGAATGGCGCTCGCCCATGGCCGTGATCTCCCGGGTGATGCGGTCGCCCATGGCGAAGAGCCGCTCGTAGGTCCCGGGACGTCCCAGCACGTCGAGGGTGGCCAGCCCGGCCACGGCGCCCACGGGATAGCCGTTGAAGGTGCCGGAGGCGATGACCCGCTTCGGATCGTCCGCCGGGCGCCAGCCGTTCATGACGTCCATCACATCGGCCCGTCCGCATAGGGCGGCCAGGGGATAGCCGCCGCTGATCGTCTTTCCGTAGGCCGCCAGGTCGGCGGTCACGCCGTAGCGTTCCTGCGCCCCGCCCCATGCCATGCGGAAGCCCGTGACGATCTCGTCGAAGATGAGGACGATGCCGTACCGGTCGCACAGCGCCCGCATCGCCTCGAAGAAGCCCGGCCGGGGCAGGATGCACCGCTGGAGGGGCTCGATGACGATCGCGGCGAGTTCCCCGTGGTGGCGTTCCACGATATCGGTAGCCCGCTCCACGTCGTTGAAGGGTACCGCGAGCATGTCCGCCGACCAGCTCCGGGGTATGCCGCCGCCGTCCGGCAACGTGCCGGGATAGGCGCCGGGATGCAACGTCCGCGCCCCGTGCAGCGCCGCATCGCTCACGCCGTGCCAGCCTCCCTCGAAACGCAGGCAACGGTCGCGGCCCGTATAGGCCCGGGCGGTCCGCAGGGCGAACTGCATCGATTCGGACCCGGTGATCACCAGGCGGACCTTCTCCCCGCAGGGCGAGGCGTCGGCCACCCGTTCGGCCAGTTCGATCGCCGGTTCGTTGAGGGCCATGAAGGTCGTCCCGCGCGCAACCTGGCGGGTCACCGCCTCCACCACTTCGGGATGGGCGTGGCCCAGGATCATGGGGCCGGACCCCAGGAGAAAGTCGATGTACGTCTTTCCCGCGGTGTCGTGGATCGTTACGCCTTCTCCGCGGGTTACGACCAGGTTGGCTTCGGGCGGAAGGCGGAACTCCCCGTTCCCTCCGCCCACGAAGACCCGTTCGGCCCGTTCGATCAATGCGGTTTGCGACATGCGGTTCCCTCGAAAGTCAGCGACCGTCTGTCGTCACGGTCTGCCTGTGGTCGATCAGGATGCCCTCCAGCGCCGAAACGAAGGCCGCGTTCGCCGCCGGAAGCCCGATGCTGACCCGGATGCTGTGCGCCAGGCCGAAACGGCTGCCCGATCCCACGAGTATGTCCCGGTCGGCCATGCGCGCCGCGAGCTCGTCGGCCGGAATCGGCGTTTGGAAAAGCACGAAGTTGCCTTCGCTTGGCCAGCAGGCGACCCCCAGCCGTTCGAAGGCCGCGTAGAGCGTTTTCTTGCCCTGCTCCGCCAGCGCCACGGATTGCGCGACGTGGTCCTGGTCCCCGATGGCCGCGGCGGCCGCCTCCATCTCGAGCGAACCCAGGTGAAAGGTCCGGCGAAGTCCCGCCAGGCGTTCGACGATGTCGGTACGGGATATGACCACGCCGACGCGAAGGCCGGCCAGCCCGTAGACCTTCGAGAAGGAGTGGAGGACGATCACGTTGCGCCCGGCTACGGCATCAGCGGGCGAATCCGGATAGTCCGGACGGGTCACGAACTGGTGGTACACCTCGTCGGAAACCAGGGTCACGCTGCCGGGCAGGCCCTCGTGAAGCCGGTCCATGTCGTCCCGGGTAACGATGGAACCCGTCGGGTTGTTGGGATTGCCCAGGTAGACCAGGCGCGTCCGCGTTGTCACCGCCTCCATGACCGCGTCGCTCCGGACGCTGAAATCCTCGCCGTCCAGGGGTACGTCGATGACCTTCGCGCCCTGCCACGCCGCGGTCCGTTCGTATACGTGGAACGTGGGCCCGCAAACAATCACCTCGTCGCCGGGCGCCAGGAAGACCCGGGCGATGAGGTCCAGGGCTTCGGAGCCGCTGTAGGTCGTGAACAAGTGGGCGGGCGTCACGCCCCTGCCGTAGAACGCCGCGAGGCGGTTTCTCAGCGCTTCATCGTCCCTGGGCGGATAGAGGCTGAGACCGGCCAGGTGAGCCTTGATCCGATCCATCACCAACGGGGACGGACCCAGCGGGTTCTCGTTGTAATGCAGTCGGTAGGGAGTATTCGACATATACGTGACCGGCTAGCCGATCAGCCCGTAGTCCGCCAGGATCCCGCGCAGCTTCTCACGGTTCGGTTCCGACAATGGGGCCAGGGGCAGCCGGACCTCGGGACTGATTTTGCCCATCATGCCCAGGGCCGTCTTGACCGGCACGGGATTGATCTCCATGAACACGGCGTCGTTGAGCGTCATCATGTGGTAATGGAGTTCGCGCGCCTCCAGCCACTTGCCCTCCTGGACCAGGTTGTACAGCCGCGCCACTTCCGCCGGCATCAGGTTGCCCGTGGCACTCACGAACCCCGCCCCGCCGATGGCCAGAATGGGATAGCAGAGCAGTTCGATCCCCGAGTACACGAGAAAGTCCCGGCCCATGCGGTGCAGGAGCCGGTTGATGTGCTCGAAATCCTTGTTCGACTCCTTGACGCCGATGAGATTGTCGTTGGCCTCCTTCAGCCGCGCCACGGTGTCGATCTCGATGTTGACGGCCGTGCGACCGGGGATGTTGTACAGGATGACCGGCAGGTCCACGCATTTGGCAAGCGCGTCGAAATGGCGGAAGATCCCTTCCTGGCCCGGCCGGCTGTAGTACGGCGCGATGAAGAGCAGGGCGTCGGCGCCGTTCGCCTGGGCGAAGCGGGAAAGCTCGACGGACTCCTCGTGGTGGGTGGATGCGCTGCCGGGCACGAAGGGCACCCTGCCGTCCACCGCCGCGGCCGCGGCGCGGATCACTTCCTTCCGCTCTTCGAGGGACAGCGAACCCGGTTCGCCCGTCGTCCCCTGCACCGACACGCCATGGGACCCGCTCCGGATCTGCCACTCGACCAGGCCGGCCAGGCCGTCCAGGTCCAGCGAACCGTTCTTGAAGGGTGTAACCACCGGTACGATCGACCCGCGCATTGATCCTCCTTTAACTTGTGGTTTCGCCTCATCCCGCCCGGGCGCGCCGCGCTTCAAATAAACGTGGCGATGTCTTCGAGCGGTTTCTTCGTGATCACCGGCACTTCCGCGTCCTCCGCCGGGTAGCCGACGACCAGGAGCAGGAAGGGCCGTTCGTTGGCCGGCCTGCCCAGCAGGCGGTTCAGGAAATTCATGGGACTCGGCGTGTGGGTGAGCGACGCCAGGCCGGCCTGGTGCACCGCCGCAATCAGCATGCCCGTGGCGATGCCCACCGATTCCACGGCGTAGTAGTGCTTGACGTTCCGGCCGTCGGGTAGCACGCCGTGGCGCTGGACGAAGATCGCGATCAGCCACGGCGCCGTTTCCAGGAAGGGCTTATGTTCGTCGGTACCCAGCGGCGCCAGGGCGTCGAGCCACTCCTGCGGCGCTTTCTCGCGGTAGAACTGCTGTTCCTCCTGCTCGGCGGCGACGCGGATCTTCGCCTTGATCTCCGGATCGGCCACCGCGGCGAAATGCCACGGCTGCATGTTCGCGCCGCTCGGTGCCGTACCGGCCGCCAGCAGGCAATGATCGATGATCGACTTCGGCACGGGCCGGTCCGAGAAATCGCGGACCGTTCTCCGCCGGCGAAGCTCCCGGTAGAAGGCTTCGGCCCGTTGCTTCATCTCTTCGGGCGGATACTCCCGATAGGTCGACAGGGATTGAAAAACGGGATCTTTCACACCAGTACCCCTTTGCGCGCTCTAGCGGGTTTCATCGACGAACCCCGACTTCTCCAGGAAAGCCAGCACTTTCTCCGCGTAGGCCTCCCGGTCCATTTCCCAGATGTCGCCGTGGGTCGCGCCTTCGGCCACGTAGATCTCCTTGCCGGCACCGGGTATCTGCTCGAACAGCCGCTCGTTATTCGCCAGCGGCATGCGCCGGTCCGCCGTGCCGCCCACCAGGAGCACGGACGTGTCGTCCAGTCCGGACACCGCGCGACCGATGTCCAGGTCATCGATCCTGATGCCCACGCGGAGTTCCGTAATCGTACTCGTCAGAAACCCGAAGGGCACCGTGGGCAGGCCGAACATCCGGCTCAGGTCGCTGCGCAGCGTTTCGGAGGCGGCGTAGAAGCTGCTCTCGGCGATGACGGCGTCGATCCCGGGCTCTTCCGCCGCCGTGAGCAACGCGGTGGCCGCGCCCATGGAAACGCCCCACAGGATGACCGGGCCCTCCTCGCCCCGTTCGTCGACCGCGAATCTCAGGGCCGCCTGCACGTCGCGCCATTCGTAATAGCCGAATGTGGTCAAATCGCCTTCACTGTCCCCGTGGCGGCGGAAATCCAACAGGAGTCCGTTGAACCCGTTTGCGTGCAGGAAGGCGGCCTGGTCGAGCATCTGGCCCCGGTGGTTGGTATGGCCATGACAGTAGATGACCGTGCCCCGGCCGGTCTCGTTCGGGATGTACCAGGCGGCCAGGTTCAGGCCGTCGGACGTGGTCAACGTTACGTCCTCGTAGGCCATACCGTGGTCCGCGGGGGTGTCCCGCGCCGTGCGCCGGGGACCCACGCTGCCGGTGTACAGGGTCGAAATGAGGTAGGGCAGGGCGATGAAGACGAGCAGAAGGATGACTACGACGCCCATGGCAGCGCCCCGATAGGAGACCTGTCTCCGGCGCATGGCCAGGGCCAGAACCGGCCAGATCAGCGTGCCCGCGATGAAGGTGACGACCGGCCACAGGACGACGTGGGGAATGACCAGGCCGAAGAGGACGTTGCGGCCCCAGGTGAAATAATCGCCATCGAGCCCCGCGGTCTTGCCCAGTACCGCCAGCAGGATGATCAGCAGGCGGACGCCCGCCGTATAGCGCAGCGCCGCGTATAGAAACCCGCCGTAACCCCTGCCCGCGCGGAGACAGATGACCGCAAGCCATACGGCGGCGGCCGGAATGGTCCAGTTGATATTGAAGGGGCCGCCCGCAACGAGGTTCGTGACGTCCAGCAGGAACCACAGGACGACCAGGCCCCAGGTAACGATCAGGGGCAGGCGGATGAGCGACATTGGCGGCCCCGTGCTGCTAGCTGGTCTTGCCCAAAGCTTCTTTCAGCACGTTGAGGAAGACTTCCGTTTCCCGCTCGTCGCCGGAGGATACGCGGATCCACGTGGGCATCTGCTGCCTGCGCCGGTTCGTCACCATGACACCCTTCCGGAACATCTCCCGCATGATGTTCATCGACGGCTTGCCCAGGTCGACCATCATGAAATTGCTTTCGGACGGGATGTACTCCAGTCCCATCTTCGTGAATTCGTCTTCCAGCCGGTCCCGGAAGTGCTGGACGACCGCCCGGGAGCGGTTGTAGTGATTCCTGTCCTTCAGGGACGCCTCGCCCGCTGCCACGGCCAGGGCGTTGGCGCGGCCCGTGCTGTAGAATCGCAGCTTCTGCTGGATGGCCTGGCTGCAGATCCCGTAACCGAGGCGCATGGCAGGCATGCCGAAGACCTTGGAAAAGGTACGGGTGACGATCACGTTGTCGTACTGCCTGGTCAACGACGCCGCGGTCCGGTACTGCGGATCCCTGACGAAATGAATGTAGGCCTCGTCGATGACCACGATCACGTTCTCGGGCACGGCGGCCACGAACTTCTCCGTCTCTTCGAAGGAGAGCAGCGTGCCGGTCGGGTTGTTCGGATTGGTGATGACCACCACGGACGTCTTCGGCGTGATGGCCGCGAGCATGGCGTCCAGGTCGTGCGTGTAGTCCTTCATGGGCGTGCGGATGATGTTCACGTCGAGGTCGGCGAATTGCTGGTACATCTCGGCAGCACCCGAAATGTCGCCGTATCCCATATCGGCCTCGATGACCTCGGTGCCGCCCTTGCTCAGGTAGGTCAGCGCGATTTGGGAAAGGAGCGCGCCGGATCCCGCCGTAATGTAGACCGGAGTCTGCCTGAAGAAACGACCTCCACCGCCCATACGACCCGTACCACCGAACCTGGGAGGGGGCGGCAACTCCATACCGTCGAATTCGGCCAGCGCGCCGTAGATATCACCGCCGCCGAAGGAATACCGGTTGATATTGAACATGTTCTCGGCGATGGCCTCCAACGCCTTCGGGGACGGTCCGATGGGATTCTCGTTCAGCGCCATGCGGACGAGACCCGGCTCGACGCCGATCCCGTGGATGTCCTTGGCGGTAAGGCCGCCCGTAGCCATGGTCTGGGCGAGGGCCAGGCGATCGGCCAGCGTCAGCGCGGCGCCGGCGAGGCCGCCCGCAAGTGCTCCCGAGAGAAAATGGCGACGGGTAAGGCCGGAACCGGCCGTCTCCTTCATACGGTTCAACATGTAAGTGCTCCCTGTGTGTGTGGACGCGGCCGCGAAGCGGCGGCGGTCGAATCCGACCCACCCGCATGTACGTATAGCATGTACGTGGATGACCCGGTTCGATTACGATGTCGAATATACGCGCCCGGGGGTGTCCTGACAACCCTTAATGTCACGGAACCGGGACTCGAAACCAGGCAAGGCTCCGGGCATGGCTCCGGGCGGATTCGTGTATACATTCTGGATACATCAGAGCTTCCGATTTCATTCTAACGTATTCCTGCGGACACCTGCTGCAACCGGTTCAATATTTCTTGACACCAAACCAACCCGCCCATACTATCCCTTTTTCAAGACCCGCCATCGATTACTGGATCGCCTGCCGGCGTATTTCGGCGTATTCCGGCGAATCCGGCTCACGTTCGCGAGGCCCGGGAGAACCGATACACTGGAGGGATTGAGCCCATGTGGACCAGATGCTCCCTTTTGTGCGTCCTGACACTCTCCGTCCTGACGTACGTCGTTCCCGCCGCCGGGCAGGACGCCGGGCAGGAAGAAGACCGATTCTCCTGGAACGGGATGATCAGGACGCGGTTGCAGGGCGACTACCAGGACGGCAGCCGCGCGGTGAACCGGTTCATGTACGGTTTCTTTCTCAACGGTACGTTCCGCCTCACCGACCGGATCGACGTGGCCGGCCGTATCAAGACGGGGAACCCCAACGCCATCGTCACCTCGGAATGGATGTCCTACGGCGACTTTCTGGTAAACGAGCACCCCCACGTTTCATGGGCGTACGTCACGGTGCGTCCGAACCCCTCGCTGGCCCTCATCGCGGGCAAGTTCCCCCTGCCTTTCTTCCGGCCGACGCAGGTGGTGCTGGACAACGACCTCTCGCCTGAGGGCTTCGCCCAGCAGATCGTGATCGACAGCGAGGACGGAACATCGTCCTTCGGCATGAACTTCGGCCAGTTCATGGTCAACCAATTGGGCTCGCCGGTAAAGGACCTCGACCGCACCTATTTCCTGGGCGGACAGTTGGTGGCCCGCTTCACCCAGCCGGGAAGCTCGCAGACGCTGGCCGCCGCCATCTATACCGTGTCCGGCGCGGATTCAATCTTCGTCGCGCAGAACCTGAGATCCCCGCCGCTGATCGTGGCGCCGAATTCCAACCGGGCGAACCGGTACGGGGACGGTTACCTGTCCGAGTTCCGCATGATCAACCTCAGCGGTCAGTATACCCGGACCGTGAACGGCCGTCCGCTGTCCGTAAGCGCCGATTACGTGTTCAATACCGGGGCCGACGACATGCGCCAGGGCGTCACCGGCATGATTACCTACGGCAGCACGGCGCGGGTCGGCGGCACGCGGGGCGGGATCCATGCCTTTCTCATGCAGCAGGACGCTACCCTCGCTCCGTTCAGCAATATCGACTACTCCCAGACCAACACGAAGGGCGTCGGACTCCTGTTCGGTCACCATGTCATCGAACGGTTTAGAGTCGACATCGCGCTGTACACCCGCAAGTACGATTCCCCCGAAACACTCGTCTCTCCCGCGGCCAACAACGCGTGGCGTACCCGACTGCGCTTCATGTTGAGTTTCCTGTTGAACTGACGGCCCACAGCATGCGTCTCGGTTTTATTTCGCTCCTGCTGCTTTTCGTCGCGGCTTTCGCGGCCTTCGCGGTCTTCGTAGACGCCGCGGAAGCGCAGCCGCGCCTCAAGCTCGCAACGACGACCAGCACCGACGACTCCGGACTGCTGGACATCCTCCTTCCGCCTTTCGAAGAAAAGCAGGCGGGCGGGATCCGGGTGGACGTCATTGCCGTGGGTACGGGCAAGGCCCTGAAGCTGGCCGAAAACGGGGACGTGGACGCGGTCCTCGTACACGCGCCGAAGCTGGAGGAGGCCTTCGTGGCCGCCGGCTTCGGAGTGGATCGCCGGAACGTCATGTATAACGATTTCGTCGTCGTCGGGCCGTCTGCCGACCAGGCGGAGATCGCTGGGACGGAACGGGTCGCAGACGCCTTCGCCACCATCGCGCGGAGGAAAGCGTTGTTCTTCTCGCGGGGCGACCTGTCCGGCACCCACCTGAAGGAACGGGCGATCTGGGACCTTTCCGGGATCGAGCCCTCGGGGGACTGGTACGTGGAAGTGGGCCAGGGCATGGCGGCCACGCTGCGGATGGCGGACGAGAAGCGGGGTTACGTACTGATCGACCGGGGCACCTACCTGGCCCTGAGGGAAACGGTGAACCTTCGGGTCCTGGTGGAATACGATCCCCCGCTGCACAACCCCTACAGCATCATCGCCGTCAACCCCGAGCGGTGGCCACATGTCAAGTACGGGCATGCGCGCGCGTTCATCGACTACGTGACCTCGCCGGAAGCCCAGGCCATCATTGGCGGATACCGGAAATACGGCCAGCCGTTGTTCACCCCGTCCGCGACGGACTGAAGTTCCGTCCGCGGACTCGGCACCGGAAGCGGACTGAGCGCGCGACACAGAGGAGGACTTGAATTGATACGCATCGGCATCCTGGGCATCGGTTTCATGGGGACGACCCACTTCATGGCGATCAAGCATCTGGCGAACGCGGAGGTGGGGGCCATCTGCACCCGGGACGAACGGAAACTGAGCGGCGACTGGCGGCATATCCAGGGCAACTTCGGGGGAGGCGGCGGCGTGCAGGACCTTACCGGCATCCGTACCTGTACCGATATCGACGAGGTGCTGGGCGACCCGGACATCGATCTGGTCGACGTGTGCCTGCCCACGGCCCTGCACCACGAAGTCGTCCTGCGCGCGCTGGACGCCGGCAAGCACGTCCTCGTCGAGAAGCCCATCGCCCTCGGGCTGGACGAGGCGGACCGCATGATCGCCCGGGCGGGGGAAGCCGGCCGGACGCTGATGGTCGCCCACGTGCTGAAGTTCTTCCCCGAGTTCGCCTTCCTCAAGGCCGCCATCGACGACGGCCGCTACGGCCGCCTGCTGGGCCTGCATCTCAAGCGGGTCATCTCCAAGCCCCTCTGGGGAGAGGGCAACTGGTTCGGAGACTACGAGCGCACGGGCGCGGCGGGTATCGACCTGCACATCCACGACACCGATTACCTGCGTTACCTCTTCGGCATGCCGGACAGTGTGCACGCCGACGGCAAGACGAGTCCGAACGGCTACGTGCTCTACCTGAACACGCAGTACGGGTACGACGACCGCGACATCACCGTCTCGTCCCAGTGCGGGGCCATCAGTTCGGCCGCCTTCGAACACGGTTACGACGCCTATTTCGAGGAAGGCACGCTCTGGTACAACGTGCTTTCCGAACGGCCGGTAACGCTCTACACGCCCGACGGCGGCCGAACCGAACCGGAAATCGACTTTCCCGAGGCCTTCGAGGCCCAGTTGGGATACGCCGTCGACGCCCTGGAGAACGGCACGGAGCCCGACCTGGTCTCGGCCGGCGCGGCCCGCGACGCCCTGCGGATCTGCCACGGAGAGGCCGAATCGGTGAAGACGGGCAAGACCGTGCGGTTTCCGGACTGAGCCGGCCATGGCCCAGCTGCAATTCGGCACCGGCCGAACCGTCATCACGCCGCCCGTGGGGATCGAGCTCTGCGGATACGGTCCCTACCTCGAACGCCGGGCCACCGCGGTGCACCAGGACCTCCATTGCACGGCCCTGGCCCTGTCGGACGGCAACCGGATCTTTGTCTGGGTATCGAACGACCTGGTGTGGACGGACCGCTCCCTGGTCGACGAGACCCACCGCATCGTCCGCGACCGGTACGGACTCGACCCGGCCCGCGTAATCATCACCAACACCCATACCCATTCCGGCCCGGCCACCATGAAGACCGTGGCATGGGGGAAATGGGACGAAGACTACACGGCGGGGTTGCCGGCGTTGTTCGCCGATGCCATCGGCCAGGCCGTATCGAACCTGGCGCCGGGGCGGATCGGGTTCGGCAGGACACCTGTACCGGAGCTCTCGGTCAACCGGGTTGACGAGGGCGGGGAAGCCGACGGGGAAGCGCTGCTGATGCGCATCGACGATACCCGCGGCCGGATGCGCGCCGCCGCAATCAATTTCGGCGCCCACCCCGTTACACTCGGCGCCGACACTGTAGTTTGCGGCGACTATCCGGCCGATGCCATCGGGAAAATGGAGCTGGACCGGGAAGGCCTGCGGGTGCTGTTCCTCCAGGGCAGTTGCGGCGACCTCAACTGCCGGGGATTCGGCGATGGCATGGAAAGGATGAAGTCGAACGGTTCCCTCCTCCGCGATCACGTCCTGCCCGCCCTGGACGACATCGCGACGAACTCCGAGGTGGAGTTGGACGGCGACACCTTCGAGGTCGCGCTGCCCACGGAAGTCCCGGACCAGGCCGACCAGGCGACGCTGGAAGCAGAACTGGCCGATAGTCGCGACCGTCTCGAGGCTTCGGACAGTGATGCGGACCCCGCAGACCTGCGCAAACTGCGTTTCGAGGCGGACTGGCGCGCGCACCGTCTCGGCCTGCTTGACGGCCCCCATCCGCAGCGGCTGGAGTTCCGCGTTTCGTGGATGCGCATCAACGATGCCGTGCTGATCGCCCATCCGCTGGAGTTGTTCCTGACCTACGGCAAGCAGGTCCAGTCGGCCTCCCCTTACCCACACACCATGATCATCGGGTACGCCAACGAGACCGTCGGCTATCTGGCGAGGCCCCAGGATTTCGACCAGGAAGGATTCGGCTGGTACGCCGCGGTGTTCGCGCCACGGATCTGCCGCCATCTGCCCTTCGAACCCGATGCGGGTACCGTGTTTCGTGATCACCTCATCGCCCTGATTCACCGAGTACGGCAACGAGAGACGGCATCCGCCTGAATGAGCAACAAGACTGCCATTATTACGGTCATTGCGACTCCTTTGAACTGTTCGTTGCGGAGATGCTCATGTGACCTTCTACCCGGCCCAGCCGGCCGTTCATGTCGTGCATCTCCTCACGTAGCGACTTGATCTCACCGAAGACCGACATGCGATCGGTACGCATCTCTTCGCGTAAAATTCTGAATCCAGCGTGCATCTCCTCACGAAGCGATTTGATCTCACCGAAAATGACTTCCCGGTCCGCACGCATCTCTACGTGTAAGGAGTTGACTTTTTTAACCATCTCCTCACGCAGAGACTTCGTGATCCGTCCCGTGGAGGTCACGATTCCGAGCAACAGGACCCCCGCCGCGCAAATCACCTGGGTAACCACCATGAATTCCGTCATTTGATTCTACAGCCCCCTTTCCAGGATGCGTCCCTACGTTGACAACGCTCGATAGTACGCTATCTTAAAACCAGCCTGCTGCCGTACCGTTCTGAACGTCCCTGACCCGGCCATGAAGTCTACGGCCATGAAGACGACGGCCAATGAGTCGAACGGGACGTGGAACCGGCAACAGCGCCCGGCACCCGTGTTAAAAGAGTTAGTCATTAGCATCTGCCGTAACCTCGTAACAAAAAAACTATTGTAACACATCCGACCTTTGAAAGGGCCGAAAATGTCCATATCCGGATTCACCAGGACGGGGTTAATCCTGTCGTTGCTATTGATCATTACACCCGCTTCAGCGGTACTTACCAATGGCGAACCGGTTCTCAGGGATGCAGCCGGACCGACCGCGCCGGCCGTACCACCCGAACAGGCGTCATCGGCGCCCGCGCAAACCGACCCGCCCGCGCAGTCGTCGGCTCTCGCACAGTCCTCGGCGCCCGCGCCGACCGACCCGCCCCGGCTCACGGTGCTGATCATCATCGACCAGTTCCGCCACGACTACCTGCAGCGGTTCGACGACCTCTTCGTGGAGGACGGATTCCGCCGGTTCATGGACCGTGGCGCGTGGATGCAGGACGCCCGTTTCACGCACGTGCACGCCTCCACTTCACCGGGCCACAGCGTGGTCACCTCCGGGACCTACGCCTACAAGACGGGGATGGTCAACAACGCGTGGTACAGCCGGTCCATGGGGGTGTTTCGGCCATCACTGGTGGATCCGGAAAGCCACATCCTCGGATTGTGGCCCACCGCGACCGGACGCGCCTCCACGCGGGAACTGGTCGGCTCTTCCCTGGCGGACGAACTGCGCATGGCCACGCGCTACCGGGGCAAGGCCATTACGATATCACTCAAGGACTACAGCGCCATGATCTCCGCCGGAAAACTGGGCGCGCCGTACTGGTTTGAAGCGGGCCTGGGCCGGATCACGTCGAGCAGCTTCTTCATGGACGACCTGCCCGAATGGGTCAAGCGCTTCAACGACCGGAAAATCCCGGACCAGTCCTTCGGCCGCAAATGGGAACGCCTGCTGCCGGAGCAACTGTACCTTGAACGTGCGGGGAAAGACATCCGGGAGGGCGAGGAGGACAACCGGAACAGCGGGATCGTCTTCCCCCACGTGACGAAAGGCGGCCTGGAGGAACCGGGACCCCGGTACTGGAACGCCTTCAAGCACACGCCCTGGTCCACCGACTACCAGCTGGAGTTCGCCCGGCAGGCGATCATCGAGGAAGAACTGGGGCAGGATGATATCCCGGACGTCCTGGTCATTTCACTCTCCGCCAATGACTACATCGGCCACGATTTCGGCCCCTTCAGCCAGGAATCCATGGACGCCACCCTGCGCACGGACCGGCAGCTGGCGGACTTCTTCGCCTTCCTCGACGAGCGGGTCGGACGCGACCGCACCCTACTGGTCCTGACGGCCGACCACGGCGCACTGGAACTGCCGGAGCAGCTGGCGCTCAGGGGCCTGGAGGCCGGACGGGCCGGTCCCGAGCCGCTGACGGCCCTGATTGAGGAGGCCCTGGACGGACTGCACGGGGAAGACGACTGGGTCCTGCACGTGGCGGAATCGGGCGTGTACCTGAACTGGGAGGCCATCGACAGCCGTGGCCTGAGCCGGGCCGAGGTGGAAGAGACGGCGGCCGAGGCCGTCGTGACCCATCCGGCCGTATGGAAGGCCTATACGCGCCACCGAATCGAGCGGCGGCTGTTGCCGGAATCAGACCTCACGAAGACGGTCTATCACAGCTTCCATTCCGAGAACAGCGGCGACATCATGCTCGTCGCCACGCCCTTCTACCTGCTGCTGGGCGAGTACGGGTCGGCCACGGTGGGCACCTCCCACGGTTGGCCCCACGACTACGATACGCACATCCCGATCATGTTCCACGGTCCGTGGATCGCGCCCGGCCACTACCGGCACTCCGTCGACGCGGCGGATATCACGCCGACGATCTGCAACCTGCTGCGGATCACCCTGCCGTCGAACCGCGACGGGCGCATACTGGGCGAGATCATCAAGTAGGGACTTCAGTACACTTCGGGGATGAACCGCTGGTCGTCCATGGGAGGGCGGACGTAACCGGAGTCGGTATCGCGGTCCGGCAGATCGATTTTCGACGTAGGGGGATCCTTGTCGTAGGGGAAGAGGCTGAGCAGGTGGGTGATGCAGTTCAGGCGCGCGCGGCGCTTGCTGTCCGACGGCACGACGTACCACGGTGCCTGCTTGATGTCGGTGTAGTTCATCATCTCGTCCTTGGCGTGCGAATACTCGTCCCACTTCATGTAGGACTGCAGGTCCATATCGCTGAACTTCCAGCTTTTAAGGGGATCCTTGATCCGGTTCTTGAACCGCCGTGCCTGCTCCTTCGCGCTCACTGAGAACCAGTACTTGATCACGTGGATGTCGGAGCGGACGAGCATGCGCTCGAACTCGGGGCAGGACCGCAGGAACTCGCGGTACTCCTCCTCCGTGCAGAACCCCATTACCCGGTCGACGCCCGCCCGGTTGTACCAGCTCCGGTCGAAGAGGACGATCTCGCCGGCCGAAGGCAGGTGCGCGACGTACCGCTGAAAGTACCACTGCGACTGTTCCCGGTCCGTCGGCTTGGCCAGGGCGGCCACGCGACAGACGCGGGGATTGAGCCGCGCAATGATGCGGGAGATGGTACCGCCCTTGCCGGCCGCGTCGCGGCCCTCGAAGATGACCACCACCTTCAGGCCATGGTCGACCACCCATTCCTGGAGCTTGGACAACTCGACCTGCAGCCGGGCCAGTTCCTTCTCGTAGTGTTTCTGGCTCAGCTTTTTCTTTTTCTTTTTCGTCCCGGGGGCCGCAGGTTGGTTTTCGTCGATTTTGTTCACGCGCGTTCCTCCTGTGCCGTGACAGGCCTCAGCTTCCGCTCATCGTGAACCGCACGCCCATCCGGTCGAGCTCGTCGATCATCGCATCGAAACCGTCCCCGTAAATCGCCTGCTCGGGGGTAACGAAGGGCCGGCCGGGATGAGGCAGGTCTCCCCGGGCCGTCATCCGCGCGCCGATGGCCGCGGTGAAGGCCGTGGTCCGGGCCATGGAGGTGAATCCAGTCTCTTCGTCGTACCGGTCGATCATCTCGGCCGAACGCGTGGCGGGTCGTCCGTCCTTCTCGCCGATCGCGGTGACGCGGAACGTCGTGATGTCCCGGTCCTCCGGGGCCATTTTCACCCGGGGAAAGAGCACGGCGTCCACCACGTGCTTGGGGATCACGCTTACACCGTCCACGTCCACCGGTTCCTCGCTCAGCAAGCCCAGTTCTCGCAGCACGGTCACCTTATGCGAATACCCCGGCCAGCGCACGGTCTTCTGCGTGCCGGTACGCAGGCCTTTCAGCACATCCAGCTCGAGGAGCCAGGGGAAGAACCCTTCGTGCCAGGCTTCGCATTCCCCAACGCCGTCGAAGGAAACCGGTTCCGGGTCGGAGTAGCGGGGGACGTCCACGAGGCGCCCGTCCTTCACCATCCGGGCCGTGGATTCACGGAGGGGCAGGCGCTTGCCGCCGAAGACGATCTTGTACCCCAGGGGCGGTTCGGGCCGTGTCGGGATGCCTCCGCACTGAATGTGCAGTTCGTCCGTACGGTCGAGCTGCTCCGCCAGGCGGCGGCCCAGGATCTCGGTCAGTCCCGGTTCCAGCCCGCAACCCAGGATGACGAAGCCCCGCGAACCGGAAAAGCGCGATTCCAGGTCGTCGAGTTCGTCCCGGGGAATGCCGGCAATGTCCAGGCGGGTGAGGTCCATGTACGGCATGCCCGCTTCGAGGGCGAGCGGAAAAGCCGTCATGCTCGCGTCCCTCGGCAGTGCCGCCACGCCCGCCGCGTGATCCTTCATCACGGCAATGGACTCGGCGGCGTCGCTCATGTCCAGCCGCCGGTAGGCGACCTTGTCCGCCCCCGGCTTGTCCCGCAGCGTTTCGCGGCAGGCCCCGAGCTGGTCATCGCTGAGATCGCAGACCGTCACGCACTCCACCTTATCGTCCACCATGGCGTTGTACGCCGCCGCGGGTCCCATCAGGCCGCTGCCGATTACGAGAATACGCACGGGTGCCTCCGTTTGGATCAGACCTGCCGGAACGCAGGCATACAGCATGTTGTGGTAGTGACTGAGTAAGGAAGTCAGGATCACAATTAGCACGTTGGAAGGGGATCGCGTCAAGGCCAATCTGGCCGTAATGCCGCGCCGGATTAACCTTGATCCGGGTCCCGGGCGCCTGTATCTTGGCGCTTACGTTTTCCTCTAAATACCCGTCGTATTCGCGCCTAATTCCAAGTCAGGAACAGACGATGAACCGTGTCCACCCTCGCGCGTTGTCCGCAGTCTGCCTCTTTGCCTTCGGCCTGATCTGTATTCTCATCCCCGGAACCGTCCGGGCGCAGGACCTTCCGTTCGCCATGGAGGTCCGCGTGCCCGGTGTCGAATCCTACGACCCGGCCATCCCTCGTCCCGAATCGGTCATCGGCCACGTGGTGGGCGAAACGCACACGCGGTCCCACCTGGTGGCCGACTACTACCGGGCGGTGGCCGACGCCTCGGACCGTGTCGTGGTAAGCCGCCACGGCGCCACCTACGAGGGACGCCATCTGTACCACGCCGTGGTGACGTCGCCGGCCAACCATGGGCGCCTGGAAGAAATCCGGCTGGCCAACCACCGGCTGTCCGACGCGCCCGGCGAGGTCTCCGACGCCATGATCGAGACCATGCCCGTCGTCGTCCACATGGGTTACGGGGTGCACGGCAACGAGGCCAGCACCTCCGAGGCGGCCATGCTGGTGCTCTATCACCTGGCCGCGGGCAACGGACCGGCCGTGGACGACCTGCTGGACCGCGCCGTGATCATCATGGATCCCAACTACAACCCGGACGGGCGGGACCGTTTCGTCAACTGGGTCAACGCCAACCGTGGCCGGGTCGCCACGCGGGACGGCCAGGACCGGGAGCACGCGGAACCGTGGCCGGGCGGACGGACCAACCACTACTGGTTCGACCTGAACCGGGACTGGCTCGTGGCGCAGCACCCTTCATCGCAGGGCCGGGTGGGCCTGTTCCACCACTGGCGCGCCCAGGTGCTGACCGACTTCCACGAAATGGGCAGCAACGCCACCTATTTCTTCCAGCCCGGCATCCCGAGCCGGAACAACCCGAACACGCCGCAACGGACCTTCGAACTGACGGCGGCGCTCGCGGAGCACCACGCCGAGTGGCTCGACCGCCACGGTGCGCTGTACTACTCCCGGGAGACTTTCGACGACTTCTTCTACGGCAAGGGCTCCACCTTTCCGGACGTGAACGGCGCCATCGGCATCCTCTTCGAGCAGGCCTCGTCCCGGGCGCTGGAACGGATGACGAACGATGGGGTACTGACCTACCCCTTCACGATCCGCAACCAGTTCGCCACCTCCATGTCGACCCTGGCCGGCAGCCTGGCCCTGCGGACCGAGTTGCTCGCCCACCAGCGCGACTTCTACGCCTCGGCGCTCGAGATGGCGCGGCGCAACCCCGTCAAGGCCTATGTCCTCGATCTCGGCGAAACGCGGACGCGCACGCAGGCCCTCCTGCAGATGCTGCTGCGCCACCGCATCCGCGTCTACGAACTCGCGCGGACCGTGCAGGCCGATCGGGTCTTGCCGGCCGGACGGACCGACCGGAGCACGGAGGGCGAGCGCACCTCGGAGTCCGGCGGACGGTCCTTCCGCGCGGGCGATTCGGTCATCATCCCCATGGACCAGCCGCAGACGCGATTGATCAAGGCCTCGATGGAACAGGTCACGACCTTCACGGACTCCCTGTTCTACGACGTCTCGGCCTGGACCCTGCCCCTGGCCATGGGCGTTCCGAGCGGTGAACTGCACAGGTACTCCGACGACCTGGCCGGCGCGGAGATCACCGAAGCCGCCTTCGACGGCGGTGAGCTGATCGGCGGCCACGGGTCCTATGCATACCTGATGGAATGGAACCGCTACTTCGCGCCGCGCGCGCTCTACCGGCTCCAGGACGCGGGCCTCCGGCCCCGGCTGGCCAGGCAGCCCTATTCGGTGGCCGTGGACGGGCCGGACGGGCCGGGCGGCCCCGGCAGTACAGAACGAACCTTCGACCGGGGCACGATCATCATCCCCGTCGCCCAGCGCGACGCCGCGTCCACCGTAACCGCCGCGCAGGTGCGGGCGTTGATAGACCGGATCGTGGCGGAAGACCACGTCATCGTCCACGGCACGGATACGGGCCTGACGCCCACGGGCGGCGACCTGGGCGGCCCGACCTCCCCGGTGCTGGTCAAACCGGAGATCGCGCTGCTTTCGGGTCCCGGTACCCGGGCCTACGAGGTCGGCGAGACCTGGCACCTGCTGAACGAGCGGTTCGGCATTCCTGTTTCCCTGGTCGACGCCGACGGATTCGCCGACCTGGACCTGGACCGTTACACGACCGTGGTCATGGTCATGGGCAGCTACGACCTGGATACAGAAGACGTGAACCGGCTCATGGGATGGGTGCGGGAGGGCGGCGTCCTTATCGCCTGGAAGAGCGCCGCCCGGTGGCTCATCGGCAAGGAACTGATCGACGAGGGCCTGAGATCCGCCCGGCCCGATACCGTAGCGATCCCCTATGAACTGGTATCGTCCACGCGGGGGGCACAGCGGATCGGCGGCGCCATATTCGCGGCCACGCTCGACACCACCCACCCGCTGGCCTTCGGTTACGGCGACCAGGTACCGCTCTTCCGCAACCACGAGATCTTCTTCGAACCTTCCGCCACGCCCGGGGCCACGGTGGCCCGGTACCTGTCGTCTCCGCTGCTGGCCGGCTACATCTCGCCGAAGCGTCACGGCGAACTGGCGGATTCCGCCGCGTTGATCGCCCGGAGGCACGGCGCCGGCGCCGTCGTGCTTTTCGCCGACAATCCAAATTTCCGGGCCTTCTGGTACGGTACAAACGGCCTGTTCCTGAATGCTGTCTTCTTCGGCGGTGCGTTCTAGGCGCGAGCCGCGCGCCGCCGCGAAGGAAACCAACATGCCCGTAACCGTCACCGACGTGAAAACCATCCTGACCCAGCCTGCCGGGTCGCGCCTGATCGTCGTTAAGATCCTGACATCGGAACCCGGCCTGTACGGCCTGGGCTGCGCCACCTTCACCCAGCGGTTCCACGCCGTCCACGCGGCCATCGAACACCACCTCAAGCCCTTCCTCATCGGAAAGGATGTGGACGATATCGAAGACCTGTGGCAGACGGCCATGGTGAACGGTTACTGGCGCAACGGGCCGGTCCTGAACAACGCCATATCCGGCATGGACATGGCCCTGTGGGACATCAAGGGCAAGCGGGCGGGCATGCCCGTGTACCAGCTTCTCGGCGGCAAGTGCCGGGAGGCGGCGGACACCTACGTCCACGCCGACGGGAGGTCACCCGAAGAGGTGGCGGAAAACGTACTGAAGTACATGGAGCAGGACTACCGGCACGTCCGCTGCCAGATCGGCGGATACGGGGGCCGAAAGCCGCGGGTAACCCCGCCCGAAGGCGCGAAACCCGGGGATTATTTCGATCCGCGGAGTTACATGCGCCGCACGGTGAAGATGTTCGAGCACCTGCGCACGGCCGTGGGCGACGAGGTGGAACTGCTCCACGACGTGCACGAGCGGCTCACGCCCGCCGACGCCGTCGTCTTCGCGAAGCAGGTCGAGCCTTTCAACCTTTTCTTCCTCGAAGACCCCCTGGCGCCCGAGGACAACGAATGGTTCCGCCGCATGCGGCAGACCTCGACGACGCCCATCGCCATGGGGGAACTCTTCAACAATCCCGCGGAATGGCTACCCCTGATCGAGGGACGGCTCATCGACTTCCTGCGCATGCACATCAGCCAGATGGGCGGCATCACGCCGGCCCGAAACGTCGCGGCCATGGCCGCCATGTACGGCATCCGCACGGCCTGGCACGGTCCGGGCGACGTCTCTCCGGTGGGGCACGCCGCCAACCTGCACCTCGACCTGTGGGCGCCGAATTTCGGCATTCAGGAATGGACCCGCTTTGGCGACCTGGTCTACGAGATCTTCCCCGGCACCCCCGAAGTGCGCGGTGGATACATGTATCCCAACGACCGCCCGGGGCTGGGCGTCGAAGTGAACGAGGAAATGGCGGCCCGATATCCCTGCCAGGACGAGATCATCAACTGGACCCAGGCACGGACGCCCGACGGAGGGCCCGCCCGGCCGTGACCTTCATCTCCGGCTACTCCCTGTCCGAAGACTACGCCGGCCACCTCCAGCGGATCGGCGCCTTCGCCATCGACCTGGCGATCCTCACCGCCGCCGGCGCCGTGATGGCGCTGGCCGCCGAATTCCTGGATGCCGGCTCGGACCCGATAACCGTTCCGCTGCTGAGCGCCTTCCAGCTACTCATGCCCTGGTTCTACTACGCGGCGATGGAGAGTTCGTCCAAGGGTGCCACGATCGGCAAGATGATCCTCGGCATCCGGGTGGCCGACGCCGAAGGATACACGCCCACTTTCGGTCGCGCCGCGCTCAGGGCAATCCCCAAGTGCATTCCCATCCTCTGGCCAGGCTATCTCGCCGCCGTCTTTACCCAGCGCAGACAGGCCTTTCACGACATGATCGCCCGGACGCTGGTGGTGCGGGCCGAATAAACCGGGTGATTCCCCCCAAAAAACCGGTTGCCATCATCGGATTATTCCAGCATCATTAGCGTTCGCCTGACGCTAATGTTTCTCTTCTTCCCAGGATCCCGCGATAGAACAGGATCCCGCGGTAATAGTTCTGGATCGGCCCGTGTCACGACCCCTGCTGCATCCGTTAACCTTGCTCGTACTCGGCACGCTGATCGCCCTGATCCCTCTGACCGTCGCGTGCGGCAAGGACAGCCCCACTACGC
>VXWP01000085.1 GCA_009835325.1 Gemmatimonadota bacterium
ATGCCATCATGGGAATGAAGGTCAGGGCCACGGCCAGGGACGCCAGCAGGGCGAAGGTGACGGTCAGGGCCTGGTCGGTAAAGATCTGGCCGGCGATTCCTTCGATGAATACGATGGGAAAGAACACGGCGATCGTGGTCAGGGTCGAAGCGGTCACCGCCATCCCCACTTCCGACGCGCCGCGGCGGGCGGCTTCCACCATGCTGTCGCCTTCCTCCCGGCAGCGGTAGATACTCTCCAGCACGACGATGGCGTTGTCCACCAGCATGCCGATGCCCAGTGCCAGCCCGCCGAGGGACATGATGTTGAGCGTGGTCTGGCTGAAGAACATCAGGATGAAGGTGATCAGCACGGAAACCGGGATGGCCACGCCGACGATGAGCGTGCTGCGCAAGTTGCGCAGGAAGAGGAAGAGGACGAGGATCGCCAGCACGCCACCCCACTGGGCCGTCTTGATGACCTCGTCGATGGCGTTTTCGATGAAGCGGGACTGGTCCGACACGAGGTGAAGGGTCACGCCTTCGGGCAGCGTCGAAACGATGGTGTCCGCCTCGATGCCTATCACGGCTACACCGGTTCCGCCACCTGATGATTCCGCGGTGGCCGCGGCCGTGTCTTCCGACTGCTCGGTGGTGTCTTCCTCCGTTCCTTCGGCAACTGCAGGCTCCTCATCCCCCGTTGGGTCCGCATCTCCCGCTGGATCCGCATCCCCCGTATCCACATCGCCCAGCCGTTCCCTGATCGCCCGGGCGACCGTCACCGTGTTGGCGTCCGCTTCCTTGAACAGGGCGATCTCCACGCTCTCGCGGCCGTTGATCCGCGTAAGCGTCTTCCGTTCCTTGAAATGCCGCCGGACCGTACCCACGTCGTGGAGGCGCACGGGAACCTCGCCCCGGCTGGAGATGATGATCTCGCCGATTTCCTCGACGGTCTGGAATTCATTGACTGCCCGTACGATCAGCGCTTCGTCGCCTTCCTGGAGCTGCCCCCCGGCCTGGTTGATGTTCTCCGCGGCGAGACGCTGGTTGATCTGGCCGAAGGTAAGTCCCAGCCGGGTCAATTGCGCTTCGTTGATTTCCACCTGGATTTCTTCGACCAGCCCGCCCTTGATGCGGACCGAGGCGACGCCGGGCACTGTTTCGAGCTGCCGCCTGATCTCCCAGTCCGCCAGGTTCCGCAGCATGATCAGATCGTCCCCGGACAACCCCAGGCGCATGATGGGATCGAGCTCCGGGTTGTACCTCAGGAGAATGGGACGCTCGGCGTCCTGGGGCAGGAACACGCGGTCCACCCGTTCCCGCACGTCCATGATGGCCAGGTTCATGTCCGTGTCCCAATCGAATTCGAGCACCACGTCGGAGACGCCCGCCCGAGAGATGGAACTGACTTCCACCAGGCCGGTAACGACCCCCACGTCCTCTTCGATCCTGCGGGATATGAGGTTTTCGATTTCCTGAGGAGCGGCGCCTTCGTACTCCGTGCGCACCGTGAGGGAAGGGTAGGAGATGTCCGGTAGGAGATTGACCGCCAGGCGCTGGAAGGACACGTATCCGAAGATAAGCGCAGCCAGTACCAGCATCGTGATGGTGACGGGCTTGCGAATGGCGAAATCAACGATGTTCATGGAGGTTATTCCGGCGCTTCGGGAGCGACGATCTTAACCCGGGTGCTGTCTTTCATGCTGCGATGGCCGGCGATCACGACCAGGTCGCCCGGGCTCAGCCCTTCCTGGATCTCGGTGAAGTCCGCGTCCTGCAGGCCGAGGGTGAGGGCGACGCGCGTTGCGATGCTGTCCTTTACGGTGAAGACTTCATCGTCTTCCAGCAGGGCGATCTTGGGGATCAGCAGCACGCCTACGTGCTGGTCTGCGAGGATGGTCACCTTGACGAACATGCCCGGTTTGAGCCGCCAGCCGGGGTCGTCGATCCGGATGGTGACCTTGAAGGTGCCGTTCTGCGGATTGATGATGGAACTCACACGGTGAATCGTGCCGTTGAACGTGCCGTCCGGCAGGGTCTCCGTTTCGAGGATGACCTGTTGGCCCGGAGCTACGTGCGACCACTCCATTTCGGGCAGATGGGTGTAGATCAGCAGCGTGTTGAGGTCGACCAATGTGAAAAGCGCATCCCCCGGCCTGGCCATGTTGCCGACGTTCTGGTGGCGTTCCGTGATGGTGCCGCTGAAGGGCGCGCGGATGGTGGTCTTGTCGAAGGCGACCCTGGCGGACTCCCAGTCCGCCCTGGCCATGATCAGCTCCCGCTCCTTCGCCTCGTGGTCCACCTCGCTGATGAGCTGTCCCTCCAGCATGGCCTCCGATCGATCGAATTCCTGCTTGCGGGCATCCCGGATGGCCTCCGCACGAGCCAGGGAGACCTCCTCTTCGTCGTTTTCCAGCACGGCGAGGACATCGCCCCGCTTCACGTAGTCGCCTTCTTCGACGCGCATCTCTTCGATCATGGCGGTCGTCCGCGGGAAGATCTGGGCATCGCGGTCGGCTTCCACCGTAGCGGTCGTCAGCACGATATCCGAAATGGTGCCCAGGGAAGCCTCTATCACGTTCACCGGGACCGGTGGCACCTCCGTGGTGTCGGCTTCGGCCTCGCCGTCCTTTCCGACGACCTCTTCTTCGCCTGCTTCCTCTTCGGCCGTATCCGAACTCGCGGCTCCGCATCCCGCCGCGATGAACGCCGCCAGGAAAGCGATGCACACCGCGGTGGCGGCTGCCCGGGAAAGACGCATTATGAGGGGTAGAACGCCTGGACGACGCATGCCTGCTCCTCCAGAACAATACTAAATCAATACTAACTATCTAATATACACCCGCGAAAGCCTGTCATTCACGCGAAGTTCGCGCCTGTCTGCTCCATTAGACAGCGGACACGGGGCAATAGTTTCCGTTAAATGCACGATTTCACCCCGTCTCAGCCAGCAAACGCGCCATGTTCCCGCCCAGGACGAGGTCCATGTCCGCCTTCGCGATAAAGGTACAGTGGGTCCGCACGGCCTCGAGCGAGTGCTGGTACGTACTCGCCCGGGCGACGGGCGGATAGTTGGACGCCCAGCAAAGGCGGTCGGCCCCGTAGGACTCGTAGAGCTTGCGGACGATCCACATGCAGTCCGAGTAGGGATATTCCCAGGCGGTCTCCGAGACGTATTGGAAACCGGACAGCTTGATGTGGATGTTGGGTACGTCGGCCGACGCCAGGACCTCCTCGAGCATGGGCCGGGGCGCCGGTTCACCCACCTTCACGCCGGCCATGTGATGGCAGAGGAAGGGGGTGTCCGGAAACCGTCGCGCGAGCTTGCGCAGCGCGGGCATCCAGGCCGGACCCAGGGCCAGGGAAGCGATCTGGTTGAGTTCGGCTGCCTTCTCGAAGAAAGCGAGGCCTTCCCGCGACTCGAACCAGTCCGTATCGCCCTTCAGATAGTGGGTGAACCCTTTCAGCCGGTACTTCTCTACCGATTCGGCCAGCCGGTCGGCGCCGCCCGGGATGTGGTAGGTATCGGACCAGGAACAGTCCACGTCGGCGAACTGGATGAACCGGTCGGGATATCGGCGGACGCACTCGGCTCCGTAGTCGTTGTTGTTGGGGTTGTGCTCGATCCGGGCGCAGACCAGCACCGCCTTATCCACCCCGGCCAGGTCCATTTCGTGCAGCAGCATCTCGGCCCGGCCCCGGTTCTCCGGATCCGGGACTTCCGGTTCGTAGGGCCAGTAATCCCACGCGTGGGCATGGCAGTCGATGATCATCGTTGGATTCCTTTCTGAAGTTGCGGTTGTCAATACCGGTTGACCACCCAGAGTCCGGCCGCCAGCAGCACCAGGCCGCCCGTGAGGTAAGTGGTCACCTGGTCGCCGAGGATGAGCCAGCTCAGGAGGACGCCGAACAGGGGCGTCGTGAAGAAGAAAGCGCTGATCTGGGTGGCGCTGTGCCGCTGCAGCAGCCGGATCCAGACGAGGAAGCAGAATCCGGCCACGATGGCGCCCTGGTACAGGACCGCAGCCACGATGGCCGGGTCGATCGTGACGGGCAGATTCCATTCGGTAGAAACCCAGAGGACGGTGAAGATGGGCAGCACGACCACCTGCTGCCAGAAGATCACCGCCACGGGGGAGATGCGCCTGACCAGGACCTTGTTGATCATGATCTGTATGGCCAGGCTGATGGAACTGAACAGGACCAGCACGTCGCCCAGCGGGGTCGAAGGCCCGCCGGCTTCATCGTATATGGTCAGCACCATGCCGGCGCCGGCCAGGACCAGCCCGACGTTTTTCATCAGCGTCAGGCGGTCGCCCGGGATGATGTAATGGGAGATGGCGGCGACGACGAAGGGGTAGGTCTGCATGAATAGTACCGCGTGGCTTCCGGAAGTCCGCTCCGCGCCGATGTTCAGGAAGAGGATCTGCGCGGCCATGACGAGGGCGGGTACGGCGATGATCAGGCGGTCGCCCCGCGCCACGTAGAGCGAGACGCCGGCCAGGCGTGTCCAGGCGAAGACGCACACCAGGGCGACCCCGAACCGCAGCACAGCCAGGAGGATCGGCGGGATGCCCTGCAGGCCCACCTTGACCGATACGACCAGGCCGCCCCAGAGCGTGCAGAGCATCAGCACGAGGAGGATGGACCTCGTCGTCAACGGCTGGTTTTCGTCGATGTGGGTCACCCTGACCAGCCTTTTCGGGGGAGGAAGGAAACGAGAGGAAACGGCAGGGCGAGATTATACGAATCGGGAGCGCCTGGAAGCAATGTTAAAGTTCAGCTTCGACGTTCAGCATCAGCGTTCAGGCCCGGCCGCGGGATGCCGCGACGGTTTACCGGTCATACACGCGCCGGAAACGCAGGGCCACGTTGACCAGCGCGATCATGACCGGCACCTCGACGAGGGGGCCGATGACCGCCGCGAAGGCCACGCCCGATTCGATGCCGAAGACCGCCACGGCCACGGCGATGGCCAGTTCGAAGTTGTTGCTCGCGGCGGTGAAGGAAAGCGTGGCGTTTTTTGAATAGTCCGCGCCGATCTTCCGTCCCATCCAGAAGGTGATCAGGAACATGAGCACGAAATACACGAGGAGCGGAACGGCGATCCTGACTACGTCCAGGGGGATGGCCACGATCGTGTCGCCCTTCAGGCTGAACATGACCACGATAGTAAACAGCAGCGCCACCAGGGTGATGGGACTGATGCGGGGGATGAAGGTCGATTCGTACCACGGCCTTCCCTTGAGCCGCACCAGGACCAGGCGGGTCGTCATGCCGCCGAAGAAGGGAATACCCAGGTAGATGAGCACGCTTTCCGCGATCTGGGCGATCGTCACCGGCACGACGCTGCCCTCCAACCCGAACCAGGGCGGAAGCACCGTGATGAAGACGTAGGCGTACACGCTGTAGAAGAAGACCTGGAACAGGCTGTTGAAGGCCACGAGGCCGGCGGCGTACTCCGTGTTTCCCTTCGCCAGTTCGTTCCACACGATGACCATGGCGATGCACCGTGCCAGGCCGATGAGGATCAGGCCGGTCATGTACTCGGGATGCGCCGGCAGGAAGATCGCCGCGAGTCCGAACATGAGCATGGGGCCGACGACCCAATTCAGGAAGAGGGACGCGCCGAGGATCCGCACGTTGCGGAAAACGTCCCACAGTTCCTCGTACTTTACCTTGGCCAGCGGGGGATACATCATCAGGATGAGCCCGATGGCGATGGGCAGGTTGGTCGTGCCTACCTGGCCGAGCTGGATCAGGGCGGGCACCTCCGGCGCCCACACGCCGAGCGCGACGCCGAGGCCCATGGCCAGGAAGATCCACAGGGTCAGGTACCGATCTCGCGCCGACAGTTTACCCGTCGTTGTATCCATGGTCTCGCTCAGGTTGATTTCGTGGCGGATTTGCGTTTGGCCGCCATGTCCGTCCTGTCACACCGTCCGCCCGGCCGCTTTGTCCGCTTCGGACACCCTCGCGAACAGCCAGACCATCTCGCGGCAGATCTCCCGGCATCTTTCGTCGTAGACCTCCGCCTCCCGTTCCGTGCCATCGGCGGACTTCGGGTCCTCATAGGGGACGAGCACACGCCGGTCCGCACTAGGAATCACAGGACACTCGCGGTCTGCGGTGGAACAGGTCAGGACCGCGCAGAAACCGTCCTGCGGATTCGAGGGATCGAGGTAGGTCTTGGAGAACGCAGGAATCGGGGTCAGTCCATTACCGGCGTAAACGGTGTAGACCGGGTTGTCCGCCGGAGTGCCGCGGTCGATCCAGAAACCCGCCCGAATTATGGCGTTCAAAGCCCTCTGATCGAAGGCGGAAACTTCGGTTCCGCCCGAGAAAGCGGCAATTCCCCGTATGCCGAAAAACCACGCGGCGGTCTGGGCCCAGATCTGGGCCATCTGGCTTCGGCGGGCATTGTGCGTGCAGATAAAGGTCAATCGGGCCGGTTCACCGCTTAGCAGCCGATCTGAAATGTATGCGGAAACACGTTCCAGTACCTTCTCGCGGTCCTTCGAAATCCGGTCGGATTCGGCGAGGCGCGCCTTGAGATAGCGACCGAGGTTCGGGTAGATTACGGCATCCTGGGGGGACGGTCTCATTGTAACTCCCGTTAAACCATCGACTGACCATGTAAAGCCGGGTCGTCGCGTTCGTCTACCTGGAGCAGGGCCATGGAGGGCTGGGGCACGCAGATCTTGCCTTCGCTCGCCAATCCGCGTAACCGATCCAGGTCCGCCTGGACCCGCTCGTGGACCTGGCGGGCCGAGACGAGATAAACCGACACGTACTTCAGGGCGATCGAGGAGTCCGTGGCCAGCGCGTAGTAGATCCAGATCCCGTCGCGGCGGTCCGTGAGCAGTCCGTACTGCTTCAGCACGGCCAGGTGCCGGGAGATCTTGCCCTGGGGCATATCCAGGACCGCCATGATTTCGCATACGCACAGTTCCCGCTCGGTCAGCAGGAACAGGATACGGAGGCGTGTCGCGTCCGAACAGGCCTTGAATACGGCAACATCTTTATCCATTAGAACACCCCGGCGAATCAACACCTGCATGACGGTCCGTGCCGGACGGCACCTGCGTGTCGACCTTTGTGCAGAGACTCACGCATGGTAGCCCCTGCACGGCGGTTTACGCGCGATGAATACGTCTATATATCTATAAACGAATATACGAATATAATAAGGCCTGTCAACCAGATTCGTCAACGAAAACGCACAGGCTGATGTCGCCGGTATCGGTGGACACCGGGCAGCGCGTGTTGTATATTGTGGTGTACTTTCGACGCGACTGAACTCGATGGATGTTCGATACGAGAGCACCATGCCGTCACCTCCCCACGTACTGCTTGTCTGTACCGATCACTGGCCGGGCAGGCTATTCGGCCAAGCGGGACATCCGGTGATCCAGACACCCACCCTGGACACGCTCGCCCGTAGCGGGGTGAGGTATACGCGGGCCTACAGCGAATGCCCGGTGTGCATTCCCGCCCGCAGGACGATCATGACCGGTACGACCACGGCCACCCACGGCGACCGGGTCTTCAAGGTCGACAATCCCATGCCGCCGGTACCCACCGTGGCCCAGACCTTCCGGGACAACGGCTACCAGGCCTATGCGGTGGGCAAGCTGCACGTATACCCGCAGCGGGACCGGATCGGGTTCGACGACGTGATCCTGGCGGAGGAAGGACGTCCGAACATTGGCGCCCTGGACGACTACGAGGCTTTCCTCGGCGAGAACGGTTACGCCGGCGAAGGATTCACTCACGGCATGAGCAACAACGATTACGCTCAGCGGCCCTGGCATCTGCCCGAGGCCATGCACGTGACCAACTGGACCACGCGCCAGATGGCCCGGATGATCCGGCGCCGCGATCCGACACGGCCGGGATTCTGGTACCTGTCCTACTGCCATCCCCACCCCCCGCTGACCCCGTTGCAGTGCTACCTGGACCTGTATCGCGACGAGGACCCTGGTGAGCCGTATCGGGGCGACTGGGCGGAAGACCCCGACGGCCTGCCCTATGCACTGAAGGCGGTCCGCGGAAACAACTGCGGGATGAGCGGCGCCCAGGTCGCCTGGGCGAGGAGAGCCTTCTACGCGCTTTGCACCCACATCGACCACCAGTTGCGCGTGGTGATCGGCACGTTGCGTGAGGAAGGCCTGATCGACAACACGATCGTGCTCTTCACGGCCGACCACGGGGACATGCTGGGCGATCACGGCCTTTGGGCGAAGCGCCTGTATTACGAGCAGTCGGCCAACGTACCCATGATCCTCGTGGGCCGGGCCGGCGATGACCGGGTCGGACACAACCGCACCGACGACCGGCTCGTGGGCTGGCAGGACGTGATGCCCACGCTGCTGGACCTCGCGGGGATCGATGTCCCGGGCACGGTCGAAGGCCTTTCCATGGCGGGCGAGGACAAGCGGGAATACCTGTACGGCGAGTGCGGCGAAAACGCCCAGGCCACGCGCATGATGCACGATGGCCGGCACAAGCTGATCTACTATCCGGTGGGCAACCATCTACAGTTATTCGACCTCGAGCAGGATCCGGAAGAATGCCGCGATTTATCCGAATCGTCGGACCACACCCAAATCTCAGCCCGGCTGAAGGCTAGGCTGGTGGACCAGATGGCCAGCCTGGACCCGGCGTGGATACAGAACGGGGAATTGACCGGCCTGCCGGACCGAGAATACACATTGCCACCCAACCGGGGTCTGTCCGGCCAGCGGGGCCTGCACTGGCCGCCGCCGCCCACGGATCCGGGATCTTCATACGTACCCTGAACGCATACCGGAGAACCGCTCATGCGCACTGCACGAATAGCCGTCCTATCGATCCTCCTGTTGTGCGGGTCCCCGCCGGCCGCGGCCTGGGGGCCGAACGGCCACCGCATCGTGGGCCAGATCGCCGAGAACCACCTTACGGACGCGGCCCGCAAGGGCATTTCCAAACTCGTCGGCCGCGCTTCGCTGGCGCAGATCGGCACCTGGGCCGACGAGATCAAGTCCGATCCCGCCTGGCGCCATGCCTCGCCGTGGCATTACATCAACGCGGCGCCCGGCCAGTCGATTGAGTCGGCGAAAAGAAGTCCGGACGGCGACGTGGTCGAGGCCATTCAGCGTTTCGAACGGGTGTTGAGGGACCGTGGATCGGGCAGGAAGGAACGGGTGGAAGCGTTGAAATTCCTGACGCACTTCGTGGCCGATGTCCACCAGCCGCTGCACGTGGGCTATGCCAGCGACCGCGGCGGCAATGATATCCGGGTCCGGTGGTTCGGCGAAACTACGAACCTCCACAGGGTCTGGGACGAGCACCTCGTCGAGCACCAGCGGCTGAGCTTCACGGAATGGGTCCGGTTCTTCGGGCACGCCGAACCCGGCGAAATCGAGGCGTGGCGCCGTTCGGACGTATATGACTGGGCGCGGGAGTCGCGGAGCATGTTGCCGGCCGTCTACGACTACGGCAGTTCCCGTTCCGAAAGAACCCCCTACCTGGGCTATGCCTATATCTTCAAGCATGCCGACGGGGTCAGACTCAGGCTGCTGCAGGCCGGCATCCGCCTGAGCGGCATGTTGAACGATATATTCGCCTCGCCCTGATCCCGCCTGTCAACCCCCGAACAGCATGACCCCTCCCGCGACCAGCACGAGTCCCGTAATGGTGATCTGCAGGTAGCGCTCCGGAATCCTGCGGGACATCCGCACCCCCAGGGGCACGCCCACCAACGATCCCGCCGCCATGGTCACAGCGATGGCGAGATCCAGCTGGCTGCTGCCGGCGTAGATGATCGAACTCGTGAGCGTCAGCACCAGCGCGATGAAGATCGACGAGCCCACCGTGTCCACCGCACTTAGCCGGAACAGGATGATCATGAGCGGCACGATGAGTATGCCGCTGCCCACCGAGGTGGAGGCGATCAACCCGCCGATGAAAGCGCCGAGTACCGCCACGAGGAACACCTTTCCGCCGGTGACCCGGGCAGGCGCGTGTTGTCCGGCCGGTCCGGCCGCCGCGTGGGAACCCGGCCGCATGAACATGTGCCACAGGATCAGCAGGCCCGATAGGATGACCACCGCCGCGATGAACTGGCGAAGATTCGTCTGGAGGTCGCGCCAGGCCGGGTCGGCCGGGTCCATGTCGCCGGCGTACCCCGTGATCCAGAGGGCGACGGCTACGGAGACGGGCACCGCCCCCACGAGGAAGTACGCCGAGGTGCGGAACCGGATGGTCCCCTGCCGGAAATGGAAGAACACGGCGGGGAGCTTGCAGAGGCAGGAATAGAGATGGGCGGTGCCCACCGCTACCGTGGACGGCAGGCCGAATCCCAGCGTGAGAACGGGCAGCAGGAGGACCCCGCCACCGATGCCGGTCATGCCGATACAGGCGCCGATCAGCGCGCCGGACAGGAGTTGCACGACGGTCTTCAGGACATCCAGGTCCATAGAAGGCGAAACGGCTCCCTTCGCGCGGGCGCAAACTGCTCCCGACTACCTGCGCTCCCGACTACTTGCGCTTCCACCCATTTTTCTCTTGCCACACCCTTCCAAACGATGCAAACATGACCTTGCGATGATTCCGACCAAACCATACGCGGCCACGGACCTGGGCATCTTTCGGTTCCTCGACGGTAAGTTGCTCGTCTACCTGGTCGAGTTGAAGATCGAACCCTTCGTGGGCCGCTATTCGCTGCCCGGGACCCTGGTGCTCGAAACGGAAGACCTGGAGTCTGCGGTACGGCGCGCCTACCGCGAGGCAACGGGCCGGTCAAGCGCCTACTTCGAGCAGGTCTACACCTTCTCCGCCATCGACCGGGATCCCAAGAGAAGAACGATCTCGACGGCCTACATGGGGTTTCCCGACCGCCCGGGCGAGCCCTTTGAACCGGTGGACAAGTACCGCACGGGGGAATGGTTCTACGTCAATGATACCCCGTCGCTGGCGTACGATCACAATGAGATTCTGAAGGTTTGCACGGACAGGATCGCGGCCAAACTGAATTACACGAATATCGCGTTGCTGCTGCTGCCCGGTGAATTCACTATGGCGGAACTGCAGTGCGTATATGAACAGGGGCTGGGTGAAAAGCTGGAATCGGGGAGTTTCAGCGACAAGGTCCTGTCACTGGACATGATCGAAGCCACCGGCGGGGAACGCCCGTCAGAGCACGCCCCGACGGTCCCCCTCTACCGCGCCGCGCACCGGGAACTGCAGGAAATCCCCTTCATCTGAAACGCGGCTTCGACTCGGTGTCGCGGCTTCGATCCGGTGCGGCAACGCCTTATCCCACTACATCATGCGCTTGATGATCCGGCCGGACTGCTCCTGGCTGATCCCCAGGTCGCGCCGCGCGATCGCGCCGCCTTCGTCCAGCACCGGCTCCTGGTCACCCAGCGTGGGCGCGTCCTTCTTCTGAAAGAACAGCCCGGTGTAGATCTCGTCTCCCCAGATCATCGCTTTCTCGCAGGCCGTCTTC
>VXWP01000086.1 GCA_009835325.1 Gemmatimonadota bacterium
CCGTTGAATCACCGCCGAAGTAAACGTTTCAGGTCCGGGGGTCCAGTTCTCATCCCGGAAGGGGCTGCCGACGAAAATCGTGGGACGCTCGCTTTCGGTCAGGCCGCCGATCCGCTCCGCCACCGTGGCCAGCCGCTGGCGGTAACCTTCGGAAAGCTCGCGTGCCAATTCCTCACGACCGACAAGCCTGCCCACCGTGCCGATCGCATCGAGCACGTCCTCAATAGACTGTGGGTCGAGGACGAACACCGGAACATCCAGTGCTTTCAAGCTGTATACCAGTTCTTTGGCATTACCCTTTGAGGCCAGTACAAGATCAGGATCAAGGGCCACGATTTTCTCGAGGCTCATGGCCGTGACGTCGCCGATCTTCTCGATTTGCCTGGCTTCCGGCGGATGATCGCAGTAGGTCGTGACCCCCACGACCGAACTTCCCGCACCGACGGCGAAAAGCAGTTCCGTGTTGCTTGGAATGAGCGAAATGATTCGCTCCGGAGTACCCTGGAGGGTCACGGCGGAACCGATGACATCCGTTTCAGTCACCTGACCGGCAGCAACCCTGGAAATCAACAGGAAACAGAGGAGAAGAACAGACCTCGGGAACCGCGAAACGTGCCTCACAATCGTACCTGACGTCACCATGGAAGGGTACTGTTTACAGCGATATACAATATAGGTGAAGACGGTTAAAACGGTACTTTTTTTTGTAATACGCACTAAATTGATTCGTAGCCTGAACTACGTAACCGGACATAGTAACTGGACATTGCCGTTGCACCGTCCGTGCCCGACCCTTTATCGGTTGAGACGGCGGTCTCTCGGAGGGATGCCTACGATGGGACGCTTTGACTACTGCCTCAATACGAGCACGATCCGTTCGCCCGGCGTTTCCGTGCTGGAATACGTGGATATCGCAGCCGACGCCGGATATGACGGGATCGAACCCTGGGCGGAGGAAATCGATGCCTGGGTCGAAGGGGGCGGTACGCTGACGCAACTGCGGGACCACGCTGCCGGCCGGGACATCCGGATCGTGAACCTGATCGCCTTTTTCGAATGGGCAGTGCCCGAGACCGACCGCCACGCCCATGGTTTAGAAGAGGCGCGGCGGTGCTTCGAAATGGCACAGGTGCTGGATTGCCCTTTCGTAGCCACGGCCCCGAAGGGGATCCACGACCGCGAAGTCGACCTTTTTGCCGTCGCCCGGAGATTCGCCGAACTGACGGACGCCGTATCGGATTTCTCCCCGAAACCCCTGCTGGAGTTCTGGGGCGTGTCCCGGACGCTGGGAACGGTGGGAGAAGCCCTGCTCGTGGCCGCCGAAAGCGGGGTGCGTGACGCCAGGCTGCTGACGGACATCTTTCACATGTACAAGGGAAGCGGGCACCAGCGCGGGATGGACTACCTCGATCCCGGCCGCCTGGGCCTGGTCCACGTGAACGACTATCCTGCAGACCCGCCCCGTACGGACATCGAAGACGAGCACCGGGTCTATCCCGGAGACGGCGAAGCGCCGTGGGACGAGATCGTCGCCAGCCTGGAACGGCAGGAATACCGGGGCATGCTGTCGCTCGAGCTGTTCAATCCCGCCTACTGGGCCGAAGGGCCGGTGGCCACGGCACAAAACGGACTGGCAAAGCTTCGGGCATGCGTAGAAAACGCGTGATTCGCAACTGACCGGTTCATGCCGCACGGACATCACGTTCATCCCTCGCGTCTATCCCCCTGCTATCATGTCCACAGCCACATTGCCACAATCCGACCGGGAAATGTCCCCAGCGCCTCCCGCTGTACGGCCCGTTTCCGCCGGCCTCACCCTCCGGGCCGTGGTGATCGGATGCGTCTTCACCATCCTGTTGACCATCTGGTCGCTCGCCTCCGAATTCGTAACGCGCGGCTCATTCATTACGGTCACCCACCTGCCGGTGGCGGCGCTGCTGCCCTTCCTTCTGATGGTCCTCATGGTGAATCCCTGTCTGAAAATCACCGGCTTCAGCCGTCCATTCAACAGCCAGGAACTTGTCGTGATCTTCTTCCTGGTCTTCACGGCTTCCGTCATACCGGGCTGGGCCTTCAGCAATTACGCGATATCGATCATCAGCGGTCCGTTCTATCACGCCACGCCCGAGAACCGGTGGGCGGAACTGTTCCTCGACTATCTTCCGTCCTGGCTGGTGGTCCCGAACCACCTGGGTGGGTTGAACCAGTTCTACGAGGGCGTGTATTCCACGCGGAACATACGCTGGCAGATCTGGTTCGTACCCATGTTCTGGTGGGTGACGTTCTACATCGCCCTGTTCATGGTCGGCGCTTCGATCATGGTCATGCTCCGGAAGCAGTGGGTTGAACACGAACGGCTGGCCTTTCCGTTGGCCCAGGTGCCACTGGCGCTGATAGACGGCGCCGAGGATCGGGCCCTTCTGCCCAGGATTGCCCGTGTACCCATGTTCTGGTGGGGGTTCGGCATCACGCTGGTCATCATGATCTGGAACATGTTCAGCTTCTTCGACCTCATGCCCGCAATCCCCCTCGGCGCGGGACACGCCTTTCCCCTGACCCTGTACGAGGCCTTCCATCCCATCCAGGTGCGCGTAAACTTCCTGCTGATCGGAGTGGCCTACTTCACGCGGGTGGAAGTTTTGCTCAGCGTCTGGCTGTTCTACCTCATCCGCATTGTGCAGCAGGGCGTGATGACCCGCGTCGGCGTGCCGGGTCCGCAGGAAATGATGCATTTCCAGCACCTGTCCGGCTTTCTGGTCTTCGTGGTGTTCGGGCTGTGGATGGCGCGAAGGCATATCCGCGACGTGATCCGGAAAGCCCTGGGAAGGGCGCCTGAAATCGATGATTCACGAGAGTTCTTTTCGTACCGTACGGCCGTGCTATCTTTCTCCGGCGGTTCGATTTACATGGTTTTCCTTCTGTGGAGCGCGGGCATGACGCTCTGGGTCGTAGCGCTCATGATGTTCGTCCTGCTCGTCCTGTATATTGGCGTAACCCGCGTAGTGGCCGAGACCGGCCTGGCATCCCTGGACCTGCCGTACAACAGCGCCAACGAAATCACGCTTCGGTTCGTCGGATCGGAGCACATCAACGCCCGGACCATCGCGGGGATGTGGCTGTGCCAGACCTTCACCCGAAACTGGCGGACCCTCGGCATGTGTTCCATGGCGCACGCCGCCAAGGTGGGCGACGTAATCGGCGGCGTGGGCAAGGGGGTGTTCGGCGCCATTGCGCTTTCGCTGGCCATTGGATTCATGACAGCCCTGTTGTACACGCTCTACCTGGGGTATGACATGGGCGCGTCCCAGCTCAAGGCAGGCGGATTCGAGTCCGGGGCGAAGGGTTACTGGACGCAATTGGAGACTTTTCTTACGAATCCGCAGGCCATGACGCAATCCCAGTTGACCATGGTAATGAGCGGCGTCCTGATCTCGGCATTCCTGATCTGGGCCCATCACCGGCTTCACTTCTGGCCCCTTCATCCCGTGGGGTTCGGGATCGTCACCACCTACGCGGCGGATATGGCTTTCCTTTCCATCCTGATCGTATGGATCGTCAAATCCGCTGTCCTCCGGCTCGGCGGCGTATCACTCTATCGCAAGGGCCAGCCTCTGTTTATCGGCATTATCGCCGGATACGCCCTGGGGGTTTTTCTGACCTTCCTGGTGGACGCGGCCTGGTTCCCGGGCGCGGGACACGTCGTGGACGGTTGGTAGCGGAGCGACCCATAGTGGCGCGGCGCGGTTCATCAACAGATAGTTCAAAGCGCAAGGAGCAGATGATTCCTCATGAAACTTTCCATTCTCGACCAGTCTCCCATACGTGATGGGGTAACGGCCGTGCAGGCCTTCCAGGAGACCCTGACCATGGCCAGGGAGGCCGAACGGCTGGGTTACCGGCGTTTCTGGGTGTCCGAGCACCACAACGCCCACTGCCTGGCCGGCAGTTCGCCTGAAGTGCTGCTCGCTGCTATCGGGGCCGCCACGAAGGACATGCGGATCGGTTCCGGGGGCGTCATGCTGCCCTATTACAGCCCCTTCAAAGTCGCCGAGAGCTTCTCCGTGCTCACGAATCTCTATCCGGACCGGGTCGACCTGGGGGTCGGACGAGCGCCAGGCGGAGACATGAAGACGGCCCGGATGCTGGCGCCCGGCGCAGGGCCGCGGTTCGAGCAGTTCCCCGAACTTGTCGCCCAGCTGGTGGAGATCCTTCAGGACCGGGATTTCGAGCCGCGGGTCACGCCGCCCATCCAGTCTCCGCCCCCCGTCTGGATGCTCGGGTCCAGTCCGGAAAGCGCGATGCTCGCCGCCCGGCTGGGCCTGCCCTACAATTTCGCCCTCTTCATCAACAGCAACATCGACCCGCGCATCCTCGAATTCTACCGTCACTATTTCGAGCCCTCCGCCCAGACGCCGCGGCCCGAGGCCTGCATCGCGATTAACGTCATCTGCGCCGACACCGAGGCGGAGGCCAAACGCCTCGCCCTCAGCCGCGACCTCCTCTTCGCCCGCTTCGCTTCGGGCAAGCCCAGCAACGTCGTACCTACGGTGGAGGAGGCCGAAAAACACCGGTTCAGTGAAGCCGAAAAAGCCTTTCTGGAGGACAAGTTCCGCCTTGCGGCCGTGGGTAGTCCGGACCAGGTCCGGGACACCATCGACCGGCTTGCGGGCCGGTTCGGAGCCGAAGAGGTCATGGCCGTAACCATCACCCACGATTTCAAAGCCCGGCTGCGGTCCTACGAACTCCTGGCCGGCGTGTACGGGTAGATCGCTTCATTAAAGGTGAATCGCTCCAAATAGGATTGCCTGCAGGAATCAAAATGACTACATTGTGATGGCCTCCACTTCCCGTACGCGACCATCGAACAAGGAGCATCCGACATGACCATGGTCATGGAACAAACCGTGCTGAGCGACGAGCAGATCGCGTTCTACCAGGAAAACGGGTTTCTCCACATCCCGGAGGTATTTACGCTGGAAGAGACTGCCGAATTGTCGGATCAAATGGACCGGCTCGTCGAGGACTGGGCGTTCACGAGCCCGGGATGGAACGGTCCATGGCGCCTGGCCTACATGGATCCGGAGACGGAGGCCAAATCCAAACTGACGGCCATGCACGATCTCCATTTCTATTCCCAGGCCTGGTCGCGCGCCGTCGCCAACCCACGGCTGGTGGAGGCCCTGTCGCAGCTGCTGGGGCCAAACGTGGAGCTGCACCACACCACGCTGCACATCAAGCCGCCCCAGACCGGGCATCCCTTTCCCCTGCACCAGGACAACCCTTTCTACGGCCATCACGACGGCCGGTACATCGACGTACTCGTCCACCTGGACGACACCTGCCACGAGAACGGTGAGATCCGCTTCCTGGCGGGCTCCCACAAATCCGGTCATCTGCAGCATATCACCGAATCAGAAGAAGGTCCCTGCGCGCCTCATCTGCCGACCGACGAGTACAAGCTGGAAGACACGGTGGCCGTACCGGCCCGGGCCGGCGACGTGGTCATCTTCTGCATCGACACCGTGCACGGTTCCTACATCAACCAGACAAAAGAGCCCCGCAGGCTCGTGCGCATGGGCTACCGGAACCCGGACAACCGGCAGGAGTACGGCCAGAGCTTCGGACGGCCGGGTCTTATGGTCTGCGGATACCGCAAACGGCGAGAAGGCGACGAACTGCTCCCGGGTAACTGATGACCGACATTCCCCTGCTGGGTTACACCGACCGGTTGTCCGGCCGGCCCGGCGACGAGATCGCCTTCAAGGTCAGCAGCGTGGCCGCGGAACCCTACCAGGCCAGCCTCGTTCGCGTGATATGCGCCGACCCCAATCCCGCCGGTCCCGGATTACAACTGGAGGAAGCCGGCCTGCCCTTCTGGGGCGAATTCCCCTCCAGGTCCCAACCCTTCCACCCGGGCTCTCACGCCGTCATCCCTCTTGACGGCCGCTTCCACCCGGCCAGCGGCCTTACCCTTACCGCCACGATATGGCCCACGTCCCCGGACAAGGCGGACCAGGGCATCGTCAATTGCAGTACCAGTGGACGGAAGCCGGCGCTCAGTCTCTGCCTGGACCGGGGCGTTTTGACCGCGGTCGTCCGTTCATCGACGAACCAGGTGACCCGTGTTACCTGTCGAAGCGAGCCGATCAAGTCCCGGCAATGGTACCGGGTGTGGGCGAGCTACGATGCCGGAAGCGGGACGGTGAGTGTGGGGTTCCGGGCAATCCACGCACCTCCCGGACCATCCAATATCACAGTTGAGGCCGTCGGCCCCGTTCCCCTGGGCGACCTGGCCCGGATCATCATCGGTGGACAGGACGGCGATCCCGTTCACGGCCACTTCAATGGCAAGATCGAAGCGCCTTCCCTCGTCGACATCCCGGTGGAAGAAACCGACCACCACGAATACGACGTCAGAAACCATCCTGGCGCATGGGCCCTGTGGGACTTCGCCCGTGACACGAGTTCGACCCGAATCGTGGACGTCGGACCGCATGGAATGCACGGCCGCCTGGTCAACATGCCGGCCCGCGCCATGACCGGTTCCCGGTGGACCGGCGAGGAAATGTCCTGGAAGCACGCACCGGATCAGTACGGCGCCATCCACTTCCACGACGACGACATCTACGACTTCGGCTGGGAGACCGATTTCACCTTCACGATCCCGGACGGCATGCGATCGGGACTCTACGCGGCCCGTATCCGCTGTGGCGAACACGAGGACATGATGCCGTTCTACGTCTGCGCGCCACGGAGCAGGCCCACGGCGGATCTCTGCGTCCTTGCGTCCACCTTCACCTATACCGTCTACGGCAATCACGCCCGTCCGAATTTCCATCCTTCCTGGCTGGACCGGATCAATGAATGGAACGCTTATCCCTGGAATCCCGCCGTTCACCCGGAATACGGGCTCTCCACCTACAACTTTCACGGTGACGGCAGCGGCATCTGCCACGCCAGCCACAGGCGTCCCCTATTCTCTCTACGCCCGGGCTACATCACTTTCGGCGCCACGGAAGGCGATTGCTCGGGGCTGAGGCATCTTCAGGCGGACACCCACCTGTACGCATGGCTCGAAAAGCAGGGTATCCCCTTCGACATCGTCACCGACCAGGAACTGCACGATGACGGTATCGAGGCGATAAAGGGCTACCGCGCCGTAACCACGGGTTCCCATCCGGAATACCATACGCCGCGCACGCTCGACGCCCTGCGGCAGTTCCGGGAACAGGGCGGCCACTTCATGTACCTGGGGGGAAACGGGTTCTACTGGCGCATCGCCGTCCACCCGGAGGGCAACGGGACCCTCGAAATCCGTCGGAACGAAGGCGGCATACGGGCCTGGGCGGCCGAACCGGGCGAGTACTTCCAGGCCTTTGACGGCGGTTACGGCGGACTCTGGCGCCGGAACAACCGTCCCCCGCAGCAGCTCGCCGGCGTGGGGTTTTCGGCCCAGGGCAATTTCCATGGATCGTACTATCGCATCGATCCGGACGCCCGCGTCAACCCGGAGACCGCATGGATCTTCGAGGGGGTGGAGGGCGAGACCGTGGGCGATTACGGGTTCAGCGGAAACGGTGCCGCCGGGTTCGAACTCGACCGGGCCGACTACCGGCTGGGCACCCCCGAAAACACCCGCGTCATCGCGAGTTCCGAAGACCACCACGAATCCTTCATACCCGTGCCCGAAGAGCTGCTCACCCACATCACGACCTGGTCCGGTGAACCGATCGACAAACTGATCCGGGCGGACATGGTGTATCAGCAGTCGGACTCCGGCAGCCAGCTTTTTTCCACAGGATCCATCACCTTCTGCGGCAGCCTGCTGCATAACGATGCCGACAACGACATTTCCAGGATCGTGTCCAACGTGCTGCGCCGGTTCCTGAAACCATGAAGATCGCCGTTTTCGCCGACGTGCACAGCAACCTTGACGCGCTGGAAACCGTCCTGGACCATATCGACCGCTGGCGTCCCGACAGGATCCTCTGCGCGGGCGACATCATCAACCGGGGACCCAAACCCCGCGAGTGCACCGAATGCGTTGTGACCCGTGCCTTGGCGGAAAACTGGGGCATGATTTACGGGAACCACGAGCGGTACGTGCTGAAGTACGGAAGCGGAAACCTGCCCGACCGCGGTCCCGAATTCGAGATCATCAGGCATGCGAAGTGGACGTACGATCAGTTGGCCGGGCAGACTGGACAGGCGGGTCAGACTGGGGCGAAGAGGCCGGACCGCACGGTAAGCGAGACCGGCCCGAACCGACCGGACAGCCTGGTCGAACGCCTCGAAGCACTGCCCTTTCAGTGGTCCATGACCGATGAGGCGGGGAACGAATTCCGCATGGTGCACGCCTCCATGCTGGGAGACCGCAAAGGGATCTTCCCCGATGACACCGAAGCATCGCTGCGCGAGAAAATCGCTCCGGCGCCGAAGGTGCTGGTGGTGGGACATACGCACCGGCCCCTGGTCCGGCCCGTGGACGACGCCCTGGTCGTCAACGTGGGCGCGGTGGGTGCGCCATTCGACCGGGACCCCCGCGCGGCCTACGCCCGGATGACGTTCGAGGCCGGCGCCTGGAAGGCGGAGATCATCCGACTCGACTATGACCGCGAACGGGCGATCTCGCGCTTCCACGAATCCGGCTACCTGGAGGACAGCGGCGATTTCGCCAGGCTTATCCTTGCCGAGTTCCGCGAAGCCCGGTCCCTTATACCAGGTTGGTACCGCGCCTTCGAAGACCGGGTGATGGCTGGTGAGATATCGCTGAAGGCGTCAGTGGATCGTTACCTGGAAGACTGCGAGATCGACGGCTGAACGCGTAGATCGCCGGCCGTGCGCGTCGGGCGACCTGGATTGACCCACAAGCGAGACGTAAGGGAATCGCCATCCCATTCATGAAAGGATCATGATGCCGAAGAACATCGTCGTACTCATTACGGATACCTTCCGCCACGACAACCTGGGAAACCGCGCGGAGCGGTCCGTGCGAACGCCCGAGCTGGACCGTTTCGCCGCGGAAAGGGCGACGGAGATCACAAAGGCCCACATGGGCAGTTTCCCCACGATCCCCCATCGCACCGATTTCGCGACGGGCGTCACCGGTTGGCCCCATTACGGCTGGCAGCCCATCGATCTGAGCGGGCCCAACCATGCGGGCAGGATGCTCGGTGAACAGGGTTACGCCACGCAACTGATCTGCGACTGTCCCCACCTGTTCAAGGCCCGTTTCACCGATGGCTTCGACGCGGCGTACCAGAACCGGGGCCAGGAGGGCGACAAGCCGCTGCTCCACCTCAACGACCCCGTAGAACGCGTCGTCCAGGACGACAAGACCCGCGTGCACCCGCGCTACCGGGGCCATACGCTCGTCAACCAGCATCGCTGGATCAACCACTACTACCGGTACGAATCCGACGTCTTCTCCGCGCAGACCGCGCAGACCGCCGTTCGCTGGCTCGAGGAAAACGCGGAATCCGGCCCGTTCTTCCTGTGGGTGGACTTCTTTGATCCCCACGAACCCTGGGATCCGCCGGAATACATGGTGCGGCGTTACGACCCCGATTACACGGGACCCCCCATGCTGCATCCGAACTACGGACCGTCATCGGCCTACACGCCGGAGGAACTGCATAACCTGTGGGCCCACTACGCCGCGGAGACGGAACTGGTGGACCGCCATATCGGCCGGGTCCTGCAGAAGATCGACGACCTGGGTCTTTGGGACGATACTATCGTGACCGTCATGTCGGACCATGGCATGTCCATCGGCGAACACGATCGGACCGGCAAGTCCAATATCATGGACACCGACGAGAGGTTCTGGCCCATCTACCCGGAGATCGGTCACGTCATGCTGATGCTGGCAGGCGGCGGCGTGCCTCGCGGGGCGCAACTTCCCCTGATTACGCAGACGATCGACCTGTTCCCGAGTCTCTGCGACCTGGCGGGCGTCACTGTGGACCCGCCGAAATCTTTCGATGGTGTATCCTTTGCCGGGGCCGTGCTGGAAGGCCGGACCAGCCACCGCGAGTACGCGGTAAGCGGCTGCCACCTGGCGGACCCGTCAGAAGGCCTGGCGAGGCGCGCCACGACGCCCTTCCTCGTTACGGACCGTTGGGGCTACGCACCCGTTGGAGCGGACGGACGGCCCGAGCTCTACGACCTGCAGAAGGACCGTCTGGCCCAACAGAACATCGCCGACGGCAACGACGCCACCATGGATGATCTGCATGCCCTTTTCCTGGCCCACCTGGCGGAAAACCACGCTCCGGAAAACGTGACCGCCGTCTGGAGCCAGTCGGGTGGCAGCGGAAACCTCGAGGGTAAGTGGGCTATAGACTACCCCGGGGAATAGGGAACGCCCATGGAAGCGGTCGACGATTATACCCGATTTGAAAAGCTCGTCCATCGATTCGATCCGCACGCCAGGCTGAAGCACCATCACAGCCTGCCCGGCGGCTACTCGGCCGATGTGACCGTCCTGGAAATCGAAGCCGGAGACGGTACGTCGAGAAAGCTCATTCACCGGTTGCACGGCGAGGTGGACCTCCAGCAGAACCCGAACGTGGCCGCGGACGAGTTCCGCGTGCTGCAACTGACCCACGCCGCGGGGCTGGCCACGCCCGCCCCGGTCTACCTCGACACGACGGATCCCCTTTTTCCCACGCCCTCCCTGGTGCTGGAATATGCCGAGGGGGTTACCGATCTGAAGCCCGGCGATCCGGCGGAGTACGTGATGCAGATGGCCTGGGAACTGGCCAGGATACACCGGATGGACACGGCCGGCCGGGATATTTCCTTTCTTCTGCGGTTGGAGGATGAATGCGCTTCGGCGGTCGGGAGGCCGCCGGATGCTCCCGGCGTTACCGCGGGCGAACGCGAACTGATCGAAATGCTCGCGCCGTGCTGGCCACTTCCCCGCAGCAATACGCCGGTTGTCCTGCACGGCGACTACTGGCCGGGGAATACCCTCTGGCAGGATGGACATCTCACGGCGGTCATCGACTGGGAGGACACCCGGCGGGGGGACCCGCTCTTCGACGTTTCGAACGCCCGGTTCGAGATCCTGATGCTCTTCGGCGCGGAAATCATGGATACCTTCACCCGCCACTACGAATCCCTGAATCCTGTGGACTCCGGATGCCTTCCCTGGTGGGATGTCTATACGGCGTTTCGCATGGTAAATAAACTCGACTTTCTCGCCACGGAAGAACGGGACGAATCCCTGATTCGCGCCGATCATCACTGGTTCGTCGAGCAGGCCCGCGACCGCATGGGATCGTGCCGAACCATGCGTCAACCGCCAAAATAACACTTGCCCGAAGCCCCTCCTCCGCGTACATTATACGCCGAAGTTTTCGGGGCGTAGCGCAGTCAGGTAGCGCACCAGCATGGGGGGCTGGTGGTCGCTGGTTCAAATCCAGTCGCCCCGATTCCGGCAAGGCAGCCCACCGAGCCCTTGCCCCTTGATCGGTCATATATCGGGGCGTAGCGCAGCCCGGTCAGCGCGCCTGCTTCGGGAGCAGGAGGTCGGGAGTTCAAATCTCCCCGCCCCGATCCGATTTCTCAAACAACAGAAATTCAGCATAGCCATCCTACCTGTTCGCTTCCGTACCCCGTTACCCCGCGACTTCCCGGCCGGACGCTCCGGCAGGTCGCCGAATCCGTAATATCGCGATCTGGCGCAATCTCGTCCCTGAGATACGAACGCGCCCTGATCGACCGGTCATCGAGGAGGATACCGCCATGTCGTACCGGATACGCGTTTTGCCGGCCGTCGTCCTGTTCATTGGCACCGCGCTGTGGCTGACTACACCGGGCTCGGCCCGGTCCCAGGTATCGGACCAGCCGGACACGCCCTTCAAGCTCGCCACCTTCGAGGCCACGGGAACGATCCGCATCGGCATGTCGGTCCGGGCGGACCAGGCGGACCAGGCTGACCAGGCGGACCAGGCGGACCAGGAAAGGCTGTTGGACCTGCACGAGGCGAACGCCTACGTCACCCGGCAGCTTGGATTGCCCGTGGTATCCATTCCGATGGAAATGCGCGCGCTTATCGAGCAGTACGACGCCGTTGCCAATCGCATGTACACGATCGCGAACTACATGGGCGCGGAAAATCGCCTGACGAACCCGGACCTGCCCTTCGTGTTCGATCCTGAGGACGTCTCCTTTAAGGCGCCGATCAAGTATCCCTACAACCTGCTGGCGGCCGCGGCGAATTACCGGGCCCACGCGGACGAGATGGAGGAATCCGCCATCGGGGGCGCGGGTTTCTCCGCCGTTGAAGTGGACGTGGACGCCGAAGAACCCTACTTCTTTGCCAAGTCCCCCCGCTCCACGATCATCGATCCAGGAGAGCCCTACTACGTGCCGGAAGACGTGAACATCGACTGGGAAGTCGAGCTGGCTATCATCATCGGCCGGCCGGCCCTGGACCTGACCCTCGAAAACGCCCACGACTATGTCTTCGGCTACAGCATCATATTCGACGTCAGCCGACGGGGCGGCTCAGGACTGAAGCCGATCAACCGCATGTTCCCCGGTCCGAACTGGTTCAACGGCAAGAGCAGCGACCGCGCCGCGCCTTTTGGCCCGTACATCGTGCCCAAGGAGTTCATCCAGCATGACGACCTCGGCATAAAGACCTGGGTCAACGGCGTGATCAAGCAGGACAGCAACACCAGCTACATGATCTACGATGAAGCGCACATGATCCGGTATTTGACCTCCGTCCAGACCCTCTATCCGGGCGACGTGATCGCCACGGGCACGCCGGACGGCGTGGGCCGCGCCCGTAATCCGCCCGAGTACCTCATGCCGGGCGACGTGGTGGAAATGGAGATCGAGGGTATCGGCCGGCTCGTCACACCCATGGAAGCCAAGCCATGAAGACCTTTGTTGCCGCGCTGCTGAGTGGAGCGATCGCCGCAGGCTGCGGATCTTCACCTGAGGGCGATTCTGCGGAGGGCGATTCTGCCCCGGTAGTCGAATCCCCGCTCCAGACCACCGTAACGGATGAATACGTTCTCCGCGCCGACGCGCTCGCGGAGGATCGTACGCCCCCCGAACCGGATCCCGCGAGCTACGGGATGGACCCGAAAACCGGGCGGTTCGTCTACCCCGCGGCCACGCCCCATCAGCACGAGTCCAAACCCTTCGAAGGCCAGCTGGACTACTGGGATACGAACGAGTACGCGAAGGCCATGACCGTCGAGGCTTACTACCCGATCACCGTCGAACCCTTCCATACCTGGCAGAACATCGTGGACTTCGACGGCCGAAGGTACATGTACCAGTATGTGCGGCGCGCCCTCAAAATCTACGACATCACCGATCCGAAGGACTTGCGAGTCGTCCACGAGAAGGGCAGCACGTGGACCGGAGACGGACCGGGCGAAGAGGTCAATCCCTATGACGAAAATGACATGTTCGGCGCCGCGTCCATCCAGTGGAACGAGGATCTGGGCAAGTACGTAATGGTGCAGGCCTTTGAGATTCGGCGCTTCGGCGTACTCGGCGACAAGCGCGCGGAACCGGACAAGGTGAAGGCCATTCGAAATGCCAGTCATCTCAAGGGGTTCAAGGTATACGAGATGAACGGGCCCCTGCCGGATGACTGGACCTTGCTCGCCGAGCGAACGACCGACTACGAGCACCCCGACGCGCTGATCGGCCAGCAGCAGGGCTCCGGCGTCCGGGACATCCCGGCCTGGCACGGCGGCAGATACATGTTCGTCGCCGCGGCGCCCAGCGCGGAATACGCGCTTACCGAATACCCGAGCGACCTGTACTCGGCCGGCTACCAGGCGTGGGACATGACCGACCCGGCCGATCCCAAGTTTCTCAGCCAGTTCAACGTGCCGGGCCAGAAGCTGGGCGAACCCGGCGATGAGGCCGCCTACCGGGCCAATCCCCGTGCGGGAAACCGGACCTCCTGGTTCGGCGCACGCATGTCGATTTTCATGCCCCGGCCCGTGGAGGAAGGCGGTAAGTACGGTTATGCCGCCATGGGTGGCCTGGGGTTCTACGTGCTGGACATCTCGGATCCAACCGAAATCAAAGCGTGGGGACACCTCAACTTCCCGCCCAGCGTCGCGGGCACGGAAGGCGACTACATTAACGTGACGCAGGTGGAAAAGACCGGCGTGGTCTACTTCTCCGGCTACCCCTTGAACGAAGACGGCTGGGAGCCCTACAAGGACATCTTCATGATCGACGTGAACGATCCTTCCAATCCGAGGTTGCTCGGCACGTTGCCCAGGCCGGTGCCGCCCGCGGATGCGCCGTTCACGGATTTCGTGCAGCGACGCGGGAGTTTCGGGCCGAAAAGAAGCGGCTATTACACCCAACCCGGAACGCCGAAGGAGGATGTCCTCCTCTATGCCTTCTACAACGCCGGCGTGCAGGTATTCGACGTCTCCGACCTCACCGATCCGAAGATCACCGCCTATTTCGTACCGAAATTCGATCCATCCCGAACCCCGGAATATGCCCTGGGCAACTTGACCCACGGCATATACGTCGAATACGACCGCAACCTGGTCTGGCTGTTTACCAACCACGGTTTCTACTGCCTGTCGACCCCCGTACTGGGCGAACCACATCTCGGCCCACCCGAGACGCCCTGGCCTGAACGATAGTCGGTAACTCAAGTGTGCGCTGAACTCATGATCAAGGCGGTGCTGACCGACCTGGACGGCGTTGTCCGCAGATGGGATCCCGACATTGTCAAGCAGGCCGAAATCGCTGCGGGTCTTCCGCCTGACGCCCTGCTGAATACGGCATTCGAACCCGATCTGCTGCTCCGCGCCACAACGGGGCAGATTGACGATGAATGCTGGCGGTCGGAAGTGGCCGAACGGCTCAGGCTTCGGTATCCGAATGCAGACGCTCGGGAAGCGGTGCGGCTTTGGTCCAGGTCGCCGGGCGAGATCGATATCGATGTGTTGGATCTGCTGCTGCGATGTCGCGACAGTGCGAGCCTGGCGCTCATCACGAATGCCACGACCCGGCTTGACTCCGATCTCAAGCGGCTGGGCATCGGCCAGGCATTCGACCACGTCGTGAATTCCTCCGCGGTAGGCCACGTCAAACCCCATCCCGCCATCTTCAACGCGGCACTCGACGTCGTCGGTATCGAGGCAGACGAGGCGTTCTTTATCGACGACAGGGCCGATAACGTAAACGCGGCGGTCGAATTGGGCATGGACGGACATCACTACACGACGATCGAACACCTGAAACGGGCGCTGAAGTATCACGGGCTACCGGTTTGAATGTGCACCGGGCAGCACCCTCAACATGGCGGTCACGCCGTTCGTGAAGTTGCGGCTATGCGGCTCCTGCCACAAAGGGCTTTACATCAAAAATGCGTGACACTACATTGGGCAGATATTTGCGAAACTTTTCAATATCAGATCGCCTGTTTTGTATACAGGGAATACGGGCTTGAATCCTTACCCCGGTCCGTGACATCTCTGTGTCTAAACGGTTTTGTGCATGCGATTCGCAGTACCATTCAACCTGCATCATGGGAGGCAGCGTGTGATGAGTAGATTTTCCCCCTTGTTTCGATGGACGCCGCCGGTGATCGCGCTGGCCATGGCGATCACGGTATTCGCATCCTGCGAACCCGCGGCACAAAGGGCGCCGGGCAAGATCATCCCGGTGGAGCAGCCTGATAGCGAATGGCGCATGCTGGGCCGCGACCTGGCCTACACGCGCTATTCCCCGCTGGACCAGATCAACGCGGACAATGTGGGCCGCCTCGAGGTCGCCTGGCGATGGAAGCAGGACAATTTCGGTCCACGTCCCGAATACTATGCCCAACCGGTGCCCATCTACGTGGGGGGCATGCTTTATTCCACGGCAGGTACGCGGCGTAGCGCCATGGCCATCGAGCCTGAAACCGGCGAGACGATGTGGACTTACCGCCCGGTGGAGGACGAAGAACGCTGGGCTACGGCTCCTCGGCGAAATTCGGGGCGCGGCGTCTCGTTCTGGACCGACGGGCAGGGCGACAACCGGGTCATCCTGATCACCCGGGGGTTTTACCTGGTGGCTCTCGACGCCCAGACGGGCATCCCGGTGGCCGAATTCGGCAATAACGGCGTGGTCGACATGATGGCTGGCTGGCGCAATTCCGAGAACGTCACGCCCGTCGGCAACCTGGCCAACACGTCTCCCGCGACGGTCGTGGGGGACATCATCCTTGTTCCGCCGGCCCTCGCCGCGGGATTCCGGCCCCGATCGATGACCAACTCGCCGGGAGACGTCGTGGCCTACGACGCCCGCACCGGCGCGGTCCTCTGGAAGTTCAAGGTCATCCCAGACGATGGCGAGGACGGCTCCGAGACCTGGGAGCAGAATTCGAGGTCCTATACCGGGAATGCCGGCGTATGGACGTCCATCTCCGCCGACACCGAACTGGGCTATGCCTATCTGCCCATCGAGGCGCCGACGAACGACTATTACGGCGGGCATCGCCTGGGTGACAACCTGTACGCGAACAGCCTGGTGGCCGTGGATTATACGACGGGCGAGAAGATCTGGCATTTCCAGATCGTGCATCACGATATCTGGGACTATGACAATCCCGCCGCGCCGATCCTTGCCGACGTGACCATCGACGGCGAGCCACGCAAGATCGTGATCCAGAACACCAAGCAGGGCTATTCCTACGTCTTCGACCGGGTCACCGGCGAACCCATCTGGGACATGCCCGAGACCGACGTACCCGCGACCGACGTACCGGGCGACCGGGCTTCACCTACGCAGCCGATTCCCGTGAAGCCTGCCCCCTGGGAACACCAGGGTATCAGCCAGGACGACCTGGTGGACTTCACCCCGGAGGTGCGCCAGGAGGCGATCAACCTGATGGCCAACCACCGGTACGGACCGCTTTACCAGCCGCCTTCGCTCGCGGAAGCGCCGGACGGTACCATCGGCACGATCCAGATCCCGGGCGCGAACGGCGGGGTCAACTGGAACATGACCTGCCTCGATCCGGTTTCCGGTGTGAATTTCATCCCCTCCAACACCAGCATTTCAAAGCTGGCGCTGCGGGCGCCGGATCCCGAAGAGTCGGACATGGACTACTTCTCGGCCGGCCTGAGAGCGCCGCGGGTCTTCGGCGAGATCCCGCTGGTCAGGCCGCCCTGGGGACGGATCACCGCGGTCGACATGAATACGGGCGATCACGTGTGGATGGCGCCTAACGGCGATACGCCGCAAGCCATCAAGGACCTGCCGCAGCTCGCGGGCGTCGATCTGCCCCGGACCGGCAAGGCCACCCGGATCGGTTCCCTGGTGACGAGCACGCTGCTCTTCGCCGGCGAGGGCTTCGGAGGAGATCCCTATCTGCACGCCTACGACAAGGCGACGGGTGAAGTCGTCGCGTCGATCGAACTGCCGGCGGCCCAGAGCGGTATGCCCATGACCTACATGCACAATGACGTGCAATACCTGATCATGACCGTCGGCGCCAGTGGCCATGCCGCCGAGTTGGTGGCGTTAAAACTGGGCGAGGAACCCGCAGCCGAAGAAGGCGAATAGCCGACGGGACCAGGAGGAACGGGATCGAGAATCCCGCAGTTGGCGACTAAAACAGGAGAATCGTAATGAAACGCTACATCTGGAGCGTGGCCGCCGCAGCCCTGATCGCAGCCTGTATGCAGGGCACGGCCGCCGCGCAGGACAATATGCTGACCGAAGCGGAGCAGGAGGCGGGCTGGAAGCTGCTGTTCGACGGCCAGACCCTCCTGGGCTGGACCCATCGAGGCGGTACCGCCATCTGGGCGGTGGAAGACGGCATGCTCACCGGGGAAGCGACGGGTGGCCCCGGTTACATCGGGTCCTACGACGAGTTCACCAATTTCGAACTGAGCGTGCAGTTCAACCAGGACGCCGGACATAACAGCGGCGTCTTCGTCCGTGGACCGCGCGATACCGGGGCGAGGGTGAACCAGTATTCCTTCTACGAGATCAATATCGCGGATACCCATGGCTCGGGCTACACCACTGGCAGCATCGTGGCGCTGGCCAAGTACGAACCGCCGCCGAAGACTGAAGGCCAGTGGAACACCATGGTCATCACCGCCGACGGACGCGACATCACGGTCATGCTGAACGGGGAAGAAGCCGTAAAGATCCAGGATTCCTCCCATTACAGCGGTGTCGTCGTGCTGCAGGCCTTCGGCCAGGGCAAAATCCGGTTCAAGAATGTCAAGATTCGTTCATTGGATTAGTGAACACCGCGGGGCGGGCCCGTCGTCCGCCCCGCCACATCGATTCGGTACTCGATGAAAACGATTCTCCCAGCCTGCGGCGTCCTTTTACTGTATCTGCATCTGTTTCTGCATCCGCAACCCGCCCACGCCTGGCCGCAGTCGACTCCGGACACCACCGAAGTTACCGTAGATCACGTTCTCCAACCCATTGAAGTCACCGCTACCCGATACATCCGGGAGATCCTCGACATCCCTTATGCCGTGGACCGGGTGGACCGGGACGAGATCCAGCGCGCCGAACCGGGGCTGTCCCTGGAGGAAAGCGTCCGCGGACTTCCGGGCATCATCGTAAACAACCGGAACAACGTTTCCCAGGGCGACCGGATCAGCATCCGCGGCCTGGGCAGCCGGGCGTCCTTCGGCGTGCGCGGGGTGAAGCTGGTGCTGGACGGCATTCCGCTGACCATGGCCGACGGCCAGTCCCAGCTCAACAACCTCGATCTCACCTCGACGGGGCAGATCGAAGTACTGCGCGGTCCCAGTTCCTCGCTTTACGGCAACGCGGCAGGCGGCGTCATCCAGATCCGCACGGAAGAGGCCCCGGACCGGCCACTCGAAGTCACGCCCCGTTTCATTACCGGCTCCCATGGCCTGCGGCGCATACAGGGCAAGGCGGCCGGCACCGCGGGCGGCAGCCGTTTACTCGTCAATTTCAATACGCTCTGGTTCGACGGGTTCCGCGACCATGCCTTCGCACGGTCGACCGGCATCAACTCAGTCGGCAAACGGAGGATCGATGATACCTGGACCGTCACAGCAGTAGCCAATTACTACAATGCCCCCTACCAGTACAACCCGAGCTCTCTCGACAAGGCCACCGCCGAATCGGACCCTGCCAGCGCGAGGGCCTTCGTCCAGCGGCAGGGCGCGTCCAAGGAGGTCAGACAGTTCCAGGGCGGCCTGTCCCTTCGTTACGAGGCGCCCGGGTCCGAGGGGGAGATCACGGTGTTCGGCATGGGACGCACGCTGTTCAACCCCATACCGGGCCGGATCATCGACCTGGACCGCATGGCCGGTGGAATCCGGGGAGTGTACAGCCGCGAGGGCGGGATCGGAAACGGCGGTTACCGAATGACGGCCGGACTGGATCTGGAGATACAGCGCGACGATCGGCGTGAATACGGCAACGGCGGCATTCCGGGAGACCTCGTGGGCACGCTGGACGACGCCCGCGTCTTCGACGAAATCTCTCGCGGGGACAAACGGCTGGACCAGGAGGAAGGCGTCGATGGCTTCGGCCCCTTCCTGGAACTTGAATGGTCACCCGTTCCCGATGTTTCCGTCACCGCCGGCGGGCGGTACGACCGGTTCCGGTACGAGGCGACGGACCGGTTCCTGAGTGACCGGACCGACGATTCGGGTACGCGGAACATGGCACAGTTCAGTCCCCACCTGGGCGTGGCCTTCCGGCCTGCCCCGCTCACGGCGGTGTACGGAAATTTTTCCACTGCTTTTCAGACCCCGACCACCACGGAACTGAGCAACCAGCCCACCCAGGCCGGTGGTTTCAACCCCGATCTCGAGCCCGAACGAATCCGCGGCTTCGAGGCGGGCATTAAGGGATTCCTGCCCGATGCCGGGTTGGCCTATGACGCGGCCCTCTTCACCTTCGGTATACGCAATATGCTCCTGCCCTTCCAGATCGACCATCCGGAGACGGACGAGGTCTTTTTCCGCAACGCGGGCAAAACGCGGAACCGGGGCATCGAACTGAAACTGACCTGGTCTCCCCTGCCCCCGGTCAACCTGGCGTTGGCCTACACGGGCATGCAATTCAGGTTCGACGACTTCGAGGTCGAGCGGGAGGTCGATGGAAGCGCCTCGCGCTTCCAGTTGTCGGACAACGAAGTGCCCGGCGTGCCGCCCCACCACCTGTTCGCCGGATTCACCTACACACATCCGGGGAACGGCGCGTTCGTGGAGTTGAATGCGCAATGGACGGCGGAGTACTACGCCAACGACTTCAACGGTCCCGCTCCGGGGAACGGAAAGCCCGTATCCGACTTCGTCAACGATGGTTACGGCCTCGTTGATTTGCGCGCGGGAATCATGTACCATGGAAAGATGGTCGGCGGCGTCCTGTTCGCCGGAGTCAACAACCTGTTCGATACGCGTTACAATGGTTCCATCGTCCCCAACGCCTTCGGGGACCGTTTCTTCGAGCCGGCCGCGGGCCGGACGTGGTATGTGGGACTCGGCCTTCCCATCGGTGCGGGTTCGAGATGACATCCCGCCAGCCCGGATGAGCCGTTCCCAATGAAGACACAGGAGTCGCACATGAATAGGTTTATGCGCGTCCTTGGCCAGATCGCCTTCGTGATCGTCCTCGATGCCCTCGTGATCGGCGTGATCTACTACGAAGCGGAGCGATCGAAAGTCGCACTGGCCAATGCCAGGGCCGAGGCGGCCAAGCCCGTGGCGATGTTCGATCCCCGGACCGGACTGGAACTGAATCACCGGACCCGGCTGATCATGGGCGACGGCTACCCCGTCGTGGAAAGGGAATGCGCGCAGTGCCATCCGACCCAGATCATCCGCTCGTACCGGGCGAACCGCGAGGAGTGGCTGGACGCTATCCGGTGGATGCAGGCGGAGAAGGGCCTGAAGACATTCGACAGCAAGACTGAAGACACCATCCTGACCTATCTCGAAAACTACTACGGCAGATAGCGGTTCCGATGGCCCACCAGGTTGAATCAGAAATCGATGCCATCGAGTACGCCCATGACCGGGGCTGGTCGGATGGTCTGCCCGTCGTGCCGCCCACCCGCGATCGCATCGACCGGATACTGACCGCGCACGGACTCGAGCCCGGCCGGGAAATCGGGCGGGTGTCCGAACGAAAGCGAACCGTCACCGCGGAACTGGTCGCGGCCAACGCGGTGATGGCCGGTTGCACCGACGCGCTTTTCCCCGTGGTCCTGGCCGCGGTGGAAGCCGTCCTGGACCCGGCATACAACATTGTCGGCCCCTCGGCCAGTACGGGGGGCGCCGCACCGCTGGTCATCGTACACGGCCCTGTCGTGGCCGAACTGGGTTTCAATGCGGAAACTGCGGTACTCGGTGCGGGCAACCGGTCCAATCTGACGCTGGGCAGGGCTCTGAACCTGGTGATCCGGAACGGTATCGGCAGCGTGCCCGGGGACCTGGACCGGGCGACGGTAGCCCATGCCGGACGCATCGCGTACTGCCTGCCGGAAGCGCGTTGCGCCGGCTGGCCGACCCAGGGCGAAGAACGGGGTGTTCCCGCGGACCGCGGCGCCGTAACGGTATTTGCCGCCGAAGGCCCCCATTCCGTGGCCGACCACGTAAACGACGTACCCGAAGGCCTGATCGACTCGTTCGCGCGCGTCGCCCGCACGACCAACTACGCCGGCGCCGCCATCGTTTTCGTCATCTGCCCGGAACACCGGTCGGTCTTCGGCGGGGCCGGGTGGACGCGCGATACGATCCGGGACGCGCTGTTCGAACGCACGGCGGCCGCAGGACGCGAGATCCACGCAACGGGCCGGCACGACGACCTGGATCCCGACGAACGCATTACGCTGACGCCGGACCGGGAAGGCATCTGGATCGTCTTCGCAGGAGGTTCGGCGGGCGGACACTCCGCCATCATCCCCTCCTGGCTGGGAGCAGGCAGGGGAGTCGGATCGCGGCCTGTGACGCGCCTGGTTTCCATATCGTAACTACCGTACAACGACCGTTTATCGACCGAATTCAAGCCGCCGATCCGTTTTCACCCCACAGGCTACCGGAGCATGGAATATGCCCATATCCCTCGTCGATCCCACGGCCTCCGCCGCCGAAGCGGTCCTTCGGCCGGCCCGTCGTCCGCTCGGTCCCGGGCACACCATAGCCGCACTGGTGGGTAATGGAAAGCCCAATTCCGATGTCATCCTGCACGGCGTCTTCGAGCAGTTGAGCAAACGCCTGTACCATCCCGTGGAAGCGCTCGAGTTCACCAAGGAAAGCGCCAGCCGGGTGCTGTCCGACGAGATGACCGGTCTCATCGCGAGGCGCTGCCATTTTGCCCTCGTGGGCGTCGGCGACTGAGGCTCCTGCAGCGCGTGCAGCATGCACGATGCCCTCATCCTGGAGAATCTCGAATTACCGTCCGTACTGCTGTGTACGACCAACTTCACGCACACCGCCCGCGTGCTGGCGGAGCAACTCGGACGCGGTGACTATCCGATCGTTGAAATCGATCATCCCATTGGCCGGCTCGATGAAATCGGACTCGCCGACCGGGTCGGCCAGGCGGTGGACAAAGTCGTTGAACTGTTGAAGTAGGTAATTCATGTAAGTACCGGTGTAACAATCGGTTTCAATTACGATAAAGTTCGTGGTTTCAGGAGGTGAACCATGTTTAAATCAAGTTGGAAACTGATCCCGGCCGCGCTGCTGGCCGGGATCGTCAACCTCGCCGCGGAGGCCCAGCAGACGGCACCGCAGGCGGGATTGCGGGAAAACCCCTCGCGGGTACACGCCCTTGAAAACGCCCGGATATACGTCCGTCCCGATCTCGTGATCGATAAAGGGGTCGTGGTCATTCGGGACGGGCTGATCGTCGAAGCGGGCGCCTCCGTCGACATCCCGCCGGATGCCCAGCGTTGGGACTACTCCGGCCAGACGATTTATCCCGGGTTGATCGAGATGTTCACGCAGGCCGGACTGCCGGAAGAGGAAGGGGGTCCGTCCTCGGGGTCCGCCCACTGGAACCCCGCCGTCCGCCCGGAACATTCCGCCGCCGAAGCGTACCGCGTCAATGAGACCGAAATCGAACGGTTGAGGAATACGGGATTCGCGGCTGCCATGGTCGTGGCCAACCGCGGCGTATTTGCGGGCAGCAGTGCGGTCGTCAACCTGGGTTCCGGATCCCCGAACGAGAACATACTGAAGCGCGACGTCTTTCAGCACCTGCGCATGAAACGAAACCGGAACCGCACTTATCCGGCTTCCATGATGGGGGTCGTGGCCCTCATGCGGCAGACGATCCTCGACGCGCAGTGGTACCGGGACGCCCACGCGGCCTACGCCGCGAATCCCCGCCAGGACCGTCCGGAGGACAACGACGCGCTGGCGGCATTGGACAGGGTGGCCGCCCGCGGCCAGGCCGTGCTCATGAGTGTCGATGACGACCATGCCTTCCTGCGCGCCGTCCGCCTGGCCGATGAATTTGGATTGCGGCTCCTCGTGCGGGGCAGCGGCCATGAATATCGCATGCTGGACGCGGTCCGCGAAGCAGGTGCGCCTGTCATCCTGCCTCTCGATTTTCCCCGGTCGGACGATCTCTCTGTCTCCACGCCGGAAGACGCCCTGGACGTCACCCTGGCCGCACTGCGGCACTGGGACCTGGCGCCCGGGAATCCCGGACGGCTGCACCGGGCCGGGATCCCCATCGCGCTAAGCAGTACGAGGTTGGACAAGGGCGCCGAATTCCACGAAAGGGTACGTGAGACGATCGAGCACGGGTTGGAATATGAAGCGGCGCTGGCCGCATTGACCACAACGCCCGCGTCCATGCTCGGACTGAGTAGCCGCCTCGGAACCCTGGATCCCGGTAAGCTGGCCAACATGACCATTGCCGACGGCCCGCTATTCGCGGAGAACGTAAACGTGCAGGACGTCTGGGTCGCGGGCAACCGCCACGTGGTCACCCCCCGGCCGGTTACCGATCCCCGGGGCGCGTGGGTAGTCGTCCTGGAAGGTGACAGCCTGTCGCTGTCCATCGAAGGCACACCGGAGGCGCCGAAAGGGACCCTGGACAAGGCCGGGAACTCCATGAGGGCGGCCAGCATGGCGTTGGAAGACGCACGACTCGCATTCAGCGTGGAGGACGAGACGCTGGGAGAAGCCGGCGTATGGCGTTTCTCGGGTTCGATCCAGGGAGACCGGATCACCGGCCGGGGGATCCGCCCCGGTGGCGAAAGCGTGGTCTGGTCGGCCGAACGCACCGCACCGCGGGAAGCGGAAACGAAGGACATACCCGCGCCGGCCGATGTGGCTGAACCTCCAGCGCTGTACCCTCCGGGCGCCTTCGGCAGGGAAAGCGCACCGGCACGACCGGAACATCTCGTCGTCCGGAACGCCACGGTGTGGACGCTTGACGAGCGGGGCAGGCTGGATAACGCGGATGTGTTGATCCGTGAAGGTAAGATCGTGGAAGTCGGCGCGGGCATCACAGCGCCGGGAAACGCCGTAGAGATCGACGGGACGGGCAAGCACGTCACGCCCGGTATCATCGACGCCCATTCGCACACGGCTATCCTGGAGGGTATTAACGAAGGAACACAGGCCGTGACCGCCGAGGTGGGCATCGGCGACGTCATCGACAGCCACGATATCGCCATGTACCGGGAACTGGCCGGAGGACTCACGGTGGCCAATGTGCTACACGGTTCGGCCAATCCCATTGGTGGGAAGAACCAGATCATCAAGCTGAGATGGGGCGCCGGTCCCGAGGAACTCAAGTTCACGGAGGCCAAGGCGGGGATCAAGTTCGCCCTGGGTGAGAACGTCAAGCGCAGCAACTGGCGCATCCTTAGCGACCGCTATCCGCAGAGCCGCATGGGGGTCGAGCAGATCATCCGCGACCGGTTCCGGGCGGCCCGGGAATACCAGCAGGCGTGGGACAGTTACGAAGCGTTAGTGGACAATTCCGACGTCGTGCCGCCCCGCCGGGATCTCGAACTGGAAACGCTTCAGGAAGTCCTCACCGGTGAGCGCCTCGTCCACTGCCACTCCTATCGGCAGGACGAGATCCTGATGCTCCTTCGAGTGGCCGATGACTTCGGGTTCACGATCGGTACCTTTCAGCACGTGCTGGAGGGATACAAGGTCGCGCCGGAGCTGGCCGCCCACGGCGCGGGCGCATCCGCTTTCAGTGACTGGTGGGCCTTCAAAGTGGAAGCCTACGACGCCATTCCCCACAACGGGGCGTTGATGCACGACGCGGGCGTGATGGTCACCTTTAACTCCGACAGCAACGAACTCGCCCGGCGTTTGAACACGGAAGCTGCCAAGGCGGTGAAGTACGGCGGGGTAGACGAGGTGGAGGCCCTGAAGTTTGTCACATTGAACGCGGCGATCCAACTGGCCGTCGATCCCTGGGTCGGATCGCTCGAGCCGGGCAAGGACGCAGACTTCGTGATCTGGAACGGCCATCCCCTGTCCACTTATACGAAGTGCGAACAGACGTGGATCGATGGAAAGAAGTACTTCGATATCGAAGAGGACCGGGAAATGCGGATCGAAGTTGAAAAAGAACGGATCCGGCTGATTCAGAAACTGCTCAGATCACCGGAAGCAGACGAGTCCGAGACCGAAGAACGAGCGCCGGAGGCGTAGGCCCGTACAAGCCGGTATCCCGGCGAATGGAGGCTGGAAATGGTAGCATTACCCCGTGTATCACTGGGGACGGACCCGTCGGCGAAAACCGCCGCCGGTACGTGGTGGAAGCAAACCGCGGCTCCGTTGATGTTTCTTTTGCTTGTATCGGGACTCACCTTCGGACTCCTGGTCCACGAAGCGTCGGCGTCCAAGCAGAAACCCGCCGGCCCGCAGGAACAACCCATCGCGCTGGCCGGCGGGACGGTCCACACGGTAAGCGGCGGCGTCATCGAGGGCGCCACGGTGCTTTTCGAGTCCGGCGTCATTACCGGCATCGGGACCGACCTGGCCCTGCCTGACAACACCCGGGTGATCGATGTTACGGGAAAACATGTGTATCCCGGCCTGATCGCTGCGCCGACGACCCTTGGCCTCACCGAGATCGGCTCGGTGTGGGCGACCCATGACAATATCGAAACCGGGAACGTGACCCCCAGCGTCCGTGCGGTGACCGCCGTGAATCCCGACAGTGAATACTTCCCGGTCGCCCGGGCCAACGGGATCCTGACCGCCCTGACCATGCCGGGCGGGGGACTGATCTCCGGTCTTTCCGGGCTGATCGCGATGGATGGATGGACCACCGAGGGAATGACCCTTGTAGCGACAGTAGGGCTTCACGTTCGATGGCCATCCTACCGCGTTCGCGACATTCCCGGCCTGGGCGGCCGGGAGGACCAGATCAAGGATCGCAGAGCGGCCCTTACCCGGCTTCGCGACGCCTTTCGTGAAGCCAGGGCGTACATGATTGCGAAGGAGGCCGAGCGCGGCGGCGGGCCTTTCCATCCCTCAGACCTCGGCTGGGAGTCCATGATCCCGGTGCTCAGGAAGGAACTGCCCGTTTTCATACACGCGTCTGAAGAAAAGCAGATCCACGCCGCGATCGACTGGGCGCTGGCCGAGGATCTAAGGATCGTCCTGGTCGGCGGCGCTGACGTCTGGCGTGTGGCGGACCGTTTGAAGGAGCACGATATCCCCGTGATCATCGGCGCCGTGCATTACCTGCCCGCCCGTCGTTGGGAGGCCTACGACGCGCCGTTTACCAACGCCCTGAAGCTGCATGAGGCCGGCCTGGCCTTCTGTATCGGTGAGGGCGGGGGCGCCTCAAACGTGCGGAACCTCCCATACCACGCTGCCACCGCGGCGGCCTACGGCCTCCCGAAGGAAGAGGCGCTGAAGTCCGTCACCCTTTACCCTGCACGCATTCTCGGGGTGGAGGACCGGCTCGGTTCCCTGGAGACGGGCAAGGACGCCACACTGATCGTGACCGACGGGGATCCGCTCGAAATCATGACCCAGGTGGAACATGCCTTCATCCAGGGCCGGCCGGTCGATATCAGCAGCAAGCATACGGACCTGTACGACAAGTATCGGGAACGACTGGAGCAGGTGAAGTGAGATCCGGTCGCTGAATCCAGCACCACGACATGTCCTATTCCATTCTCCTGAGCGGTTGCGGCAGCGCGGGAATGTACGTGGCCCAGGTGGCCGAGCAAAGCGGGCGCGCGCGGGTGACCGCCCTATTCGACCCATCCGGGGAGCAGCTCGCGGCTACCCGGTCGCGCTACCCCGATGCGGTTACCGGCGACGATCTCGGATCGCTGATCGAGGATACGCGGCCGGACATCGTCGCCGTGGCCGGACCGGACCACCTGCACGCCGACCAGACGGTCCTGGCCCTGGAGCTCGGCGCTCACGCCCTGGTGGAGAAGCCGCTGGCCACGACCGTGGCCGACGCCCGGCGCATCATGGACGCCGCCGACCGGACCGGCCTGACCGTGATGACGGATCACACCATCCGGTACATGTATCCCTGGCGAGAGATGTCCCGCATTGCCCGTTCAGGAGAAATCGGCGACATTTTCTTCGTACAGGGCGACTACATCCACGACATGTGGTCCATCTACGAGCCCGGCGAGCGCAGACACACGCCGTGGCGGATCGACCGGCAGCACCCACAGAACATCCTGCTGGGCGGCGGCTGCCATCCCATCGACAACATCCTTTCCACGGTCGACTCGCCCGTCGTGGAGGTCTTCGCCTGCAGCAGCAAGATGAGCGTGCCCGAGTTTCCCGCGGACGACTGCTATATCGTCATGCTGAAGTTTGAAAACGAGGTGCTCGGTAAGGTCTTTGTGTCCAGCGGCTGCTCCGGACACGGCATGGGCGGAGGCATGCTGGCCGTGTACGGCACCGAAGGAACGCTCTGGAACGGAAAGCTATACCGCAGGGGAGAGGAACCCGTGACACTGCCCAACGTCTCGGACGAGGCCGCCGTGGGCGGTCACGGTTGGGGCCGTTCCGTCATCGATTTCCTGGACACGCTCGACGGGCGCATCGAAAACCCGATTCCCGCCCGCATGGGCGCCCGCGTCGTGGCCGTCTGCGAGGCCGGGCTCGAATCCGTCCGCACCGGCCGGCCGCAAAAGCCGGAGTGGCCTTGAGCCGTCCCACCGGCGCGGCGCGCTAGCCCGGCTTCAGTTCCCTTAAGAAGGCCATGCTCTTCTCCGCCGCTTCGCGCAGTCCGGCCTTCCTGTAGACCTTCACTGAAGCGAAATGGGGATACCCGACGCCTTCCAGGGCATCGAGGACGACCGCGAAGTCGATGCGGCCGGTACCCGGCAGTCCGCCGTGGCTCTCGCAGAGATGAACGTGCCTGAGACGGGCGCCGCAGTCGTGGATGGGCTGTACGAGAGAGGTCTCCTCGATATTCATGTGGATGGTGTCGACCATGGGATGGAATGCGGTGGATCCGGTGTCCCGGATCAGGCGCAGGACTTCCCCGACGCTGTTGTTGAACCCCACCTGGAGGTGGTTTACCGGTTCGATCACGATGTCGACCCCCCTGCCCTCGGCTTCCCGCCCCACCCGTTGCAGGCAGGAGACAATCCGCCCATGGGCGGCCTCCGGATCCGGTTCGTCGGAGCGCAAGCCCTGCAACAGGCCCACCACCAGGATGGCGCCGAACCGATCTGCGGTTTCGATATACTCCACAAGGCGCTCGACCGTTCGGTCGCGAATGGACGGGTCCGGGGCGCTGAGACAGAGGCCCTCCTCGTAGGCCGCGCCGGTGAGCAGCGAAACGACCGGCAGATCATGGGCGCGGGCGGCGTCCTCGACATGGTCCAGCAGGCCGGCCAGTTCCGGGGTAAGGTTCAATTCCACGCCGTCATATCCGATGGAACGTATGAAACGGAAGGTGTCGTCTATGCTCCCACCCCATCGGGACGGCGGATCGATCAGCATGAAACTGAGATGATTCATGAAGCACAATATAGGTTGTTGCCTGTAGCGCCCGATAGATGTTTCTTAGTTGAGATCCGATCCTATCTCGAATCCGGGAACCCCCATGGAAACCGACCTCGGCATCCTTTCCATCGTGCCGCCGGCCCTTGCCATCGTACTGGCCTTCCTCACGCGGAACGCCGTGTATTCCCTGGCGGTGGCCTGCCTGGTGGGCGTACTGATCGCGGGCCAGGGCCCCCTGGGGTTTTCGCAGTTGATGATCGACGCGATCGGGAATACCAGTTTCTCCTGGGTGTTCCTGCTCGAGATCTGCATCGGGATCATGATCGCCTTCTTCATGCGCACCGGCGCCATCGAGGCTTTCACGCAGTTCGTGGCGTACCGAAAGCTGTCGCGCAAGGGCGTACAGCTCTGGACCTGGATGCTGGGCATGTTCGTTTTCTTCAGCGACTATTTCAGCCCGCTCTTCGTCGGGACCACGATGCGGAGCCTGGCCGACAAGGCGCGGATATCCCGGGAGAAACTGGCCTATATCGCAGACTCCACCTCCGCCCCGGTCATTGTCCTCCTGCCCTTCACGGGCTGGGCGATCTACATCTCGGGACTCACCATCGGCATGGGCCCCATCGCCGATGCCGGCGATGCGCTGAACGCGTTCATTCACTCCATTCCCTACAATATCTACGCCATTACGGCGGTCATTCTGGTCGGGTTGATCGCCGCCGGCGTGGTCCCGGAGTTCGGCCCCATGAGGAAAGCGGAACGCCGGGCCATGGACGAAGGCAAGGTGCTGAGAGACGGCGCGGTCCCGCTCATCGGCCGGGAACTGACCGAGACCCCCGTGTTTCCGGATATCAAACCCCGCCTGTTCCTGAACTTCATCCTGCCCGTCATCCTGATCATCGTCATCGTACTGGGTTCCTTTGTGCTCACGGGATCCGCGAAGACGCTGGAGGCCTATCTCGCCGTCGTCATCTTCCTCGGCATATCGATCCGCATCCAGGGCATTCGGCTGAACGACATCATGGACACGGCGATGACGGGCATCAAGGGGATCATGCCGGCCATCATGATCCTGGTTTTTGCCTACACGATCAACCAGTTGAGCAGAGACATGGGTACGGCCGACTACATGGTGTCCATTTCGAGGGATTTCCTCACCCCGTCCATGCTCCCCCTGGCCACCTACCTGCTGGCGGCCGTGATGGCCTTTTCCACCGGCACGTCCTGGGGCACCTTCGCCATCATGCTGCCGATCGCGGTGCCCGTGGCCCTGGTTTATTCCGGGGACGCGCTGACCGACATCGTATACGCGACCATTGCGGCCGTGGCCGGCGGCGGGGTCTTCGGCGACCACTGCTCTCCGCTTTCCGATACCTCGATTCTCGCTTCGACCGGCGCGGCATCGGATCATATCGATCACGTCAGGACCCAGATCCCCTATGCGATGATCGCCGCCGTGTTGACCGGCGTCGTATACCTCGTCATGGGGCTGACCGTATGGTCCTGACCGATTAATGACATCGATCGCATCGGCCTTCCTCCAGCGCATCCGGTCCATCAGGGCGGTCCTCATCGGAGCCGCGCTTTCGATATTCATCGGTTTCACGGGGGAATACTCCGCCAACCAGATCGGCTACGAACCGGCGGCGACCCACCTTCCCCCGGTGTTCCTCGTTCCCTTTCTCTTCTGCGTGCTGCTGCCCAATGCCCTGGTCGCGCGGATCCGTCCCGCGTCGGCGCTCTCGTTCTACGAATTGATCATGGTTTTCGCCATGGGATGGATCGCTTCCACGGTACCCGACCAGGCCATGACGAAATACCTGCTCGTCGTGATCACCGCGCCGTTCTACTTCGCCTCGCCGGAAAACAGCTGGGAGACCATCTTCTTTCCCTATCTGCCCGAATGGCTGGTCCTCAGCGATCGGGCTGCGGCACGGGTTTTCTACGAAGGACTTCAGTCCGGCCAGTCGATTCCCTGGGGCGCTTGGCTGTCTCCCCTTTTCTGGTGGGGATCCTTCATCCTGATCCTGCTTTTCGTAGGTGCGTGCATCGTCGTCATGCTTCGCAAGCAGTGGGTCGAACACGAACGGCTTCAGTTCCCGCTGGGCGAAGTGGGCCTGCACCTGATCTCGCTGGGTGGCGGCAGAGGGAAGGGCGGTGGCATCGGCGAGGGCGGCAGAGAGGAGAGCAGTGGCATCGGCGAGGGCGGCAAACGCTGGATCCAGACCGGTGCCGCGGCCATGTCCCTGGTCATGATCTGGAACATCGTTTCTTTCTGGGGTGTATGGCCACCGGTCCCGATCATGGCCGTACACTCCCGGGTACTTTCCCTCGATCCCGCCTTTCCCGGGCTCATCTTCCGTATGAACGTGTTCGTCTTCTGCCTGCTGATCTTCGTCAACCGGGACGTGCTGCTCAGCATGTGGCTGTTTCTCATCTTCTACATGCTCCAGGAGGGATCGCTCAACCTGCTCGGTGTCGGATCCACCACCGGTACCATCATCCACGGCGGCCTGGCCGGCATTCAGTCCATTGCCGGCCTGGTTACTTTCGTCCTCTTCGGCCTTTGGATGGCCCGCCGGCATCTCGGGGCCGTGTGGCGCCACGCCCTGGGCCGGCAAAGCGAACTGGACGACGCGGAAGAGCTGTTCTCCTACCGCACGGCGGTCTTCGGTTTCCTGTTAGGACTACTTTTCATCATCTGCTGGCTGTACGCCGCCGGCTTGTCCCTTCCGATCATGGCGCTTTTCATCATCCTGCTCTTCATCTTCTACATCGCCCTGGCCCGCGTCGTGGCGGAAACGGGCGTGGTGACGCTCGACCTGCCCATCAACAGCCACCAGTTCTCCATCGCCATCGTGGGGTCCGCGCAGATCGGCCGCGGCGACCTCACGGCCCTGGGCATGGCCAATGGGTTCGCGCGCAACTGGCGCACCTTCACCATGATCGGCACGTCCCACGTAGCCTGGCTCAAGTCCCGGTGGCGCCAGCACCGGCAAACCCCGGCCGATCCATTGCCGGATGCGCGGGGTCCCGGAAGCGGGATCGCTTCCGGGCACCTCTTCGCCGGCGTGGCGCTCGCGTTCTGCCTGAGTGCCGTGACCTCCATCGGCTACGTGATTTACGCCGGGAACACCTTCGGCGCCCAGAACCTGCGGACCGACCTCGGCACGGACCGGGGCATCCGGTTCTACGACCTGATCGTGACCTGGGTCAACAACGCCACGCAGATCAGCGACCTCGAAATCCTGTTTTTCGGCAGCGGGGTCGTGATCATGATCGTGCTCCTGGCCGGGCGGGTTCTCCTACCGTGGTGGCCGCTCCATCCCATCGGCATGGTGGTCGTCATGTCCGCCCCGGTACGGAACGCCTTCCTGACCATCTTCCTGGCCTGGCTGGTACAGGCTATCGTGTTCCGTATCGGCGGCCCGACGCTTTACCAGAAGGTTCGAAAGTTGTTTATTGGCATATTGCTCGCCTATCTCTTCTGGCAGTTGATTGCCATGGGAGTTGACCTGGCCTGGTTCCCGGACCGGCCTCATCGCTGGGAGTCCTACTGAGAAAGGGGATTTAACGCATGCAGTTCATCATGTTCACCAAGCACCTCGAGGGTCTGACGCTGGCGGAAATCGCGCAGAAACTGAACAGCGTGGGCGTTTCCGGCGCCGACCTGTGCGTGCGCGACGGATATCCGGTGAATCCAGGGAATATCGACCGGGCCCTGCCGGAAGCCGCGCGGGTGCTTTCGGAAGAAGGGCTTTCGATCCCGCTCGTGACCGCGCCGGGAGATTTCACCACGGCCACGCTGGATTACGCGGAGAGATACTACCAGGCCTGCGGGGAGAACGGCGTAAAACACATCAAGTTGGGGTACTGGCACTGGTCGCCGGGGTCGGACTACTGGACGGAACTGGACCGTGCGCGGAAGGAGCTGGAGGGATTTCACCGCCTATCCGAGAAAACTGGCGTCAAGACCGTCGTGCACAACCACTCGGGCCACTCCATGGGCCTGAACTCGTCCGCCGTCATGCACGTCGTGCAGGGATTCGACCCCCGCCACGTCGGCGTGTTCGCGGACGTGGGGCACCTGTCCATCTGCGGAGAGCCGATCGACATGGCCCTCGACATCGTCCGGGCGTACCTGTCGGTCATGTCCTTCAAGGACCTCGCACGGGTGCAGCGGGTCCACGACGGCGAACGTAGGTGGGAAGTCGACGTGGTGCGGCTGGGCACGGGTTTCGGGGACTGGAAGACAGTGCTGTCCACGCTGAAGGCCCAGGGGTTCGACGGACCCGTCAGCATGCACAGTGAATACGGGGGAGAACCCGTGGACACAGTCGTCGATCTGGCCCGGTCGGATCTGCGGTTCGTCCGGAACCTGATGGAACAGGTGTAGGCCTACCAGTGCCAGATCTGGTTCCAGGCCTCCATCCAGTCCCGGCCGATGCTGACGACGGTCAGGTCGTCGGGAAAAGAAACTCCCGTCCGGCCCTTGTAATGCGCCGCGTTGTCAACGGTGTCGAGTTCGATGGTGATCTTCGTGGGCGCCGCCGGCACGTAGGGTTCGATGGTCGGCCTGTCCGGCAGGTCCTGCAGCGCCTGCCGCGTGCCTTCCTCGATCATCCGCCGCGCGCGGACCGGGGGTATCTGCCGGGCCGAGTACCTGGACAGGCCCCGTTTCACGGCCACGACCGGCAGGTCTTCTCCCAGCAGTTCCCGGGACTCCCGGCATACGGCCTCGTCACCGGTGACCAGCAGCACGGGACAGCCGTAGTGCCCGCAGAGGGCGGCGTTGATGCCGACTTCGCCCACCTCGTCGTCGTTGAACCGCAGGCTGCGCCAGCCCGTCGTCGAGATCGTATGGCACATCACGCCGTCCGGCGTGTTCGCCCGGGCATGCATGCCGACGAAAACCGCGGCGTCGCAGCCAGTCTCGAACATCTCCGTATAACGCGACCAGGGATGCTTGGCCACCCACTCGCATCCTGGATCGAGCAACTCCGGCACCAGCGAATTGAAGGTCCAGTCGCCGCCCGCGCCGTGGCAGTCCACCACCACGATCTCCTTCGCGTCGGCGGCCCGGGCGCCCCGTACAGCGGCGTTGATCTCCTCCGTATACAGCCGCCGGCCTTCCTCATACATGGGCTTCCCGCCCGTGACCTGGTCCCAGGCCACGATGCCGCTGACGCCTTCCATGTCCGTCATGATCAGTATGCGCATTTGATTCCTCTCCGTGCTGAGTGTGGCCGTTACTCGAACAGGGAATGCTTCGATGAAAGGACGATTCCCGCTCGTTCGGCCCGTTCGAACAGGTCCCGAATCGCCGCTTCTCCGTCTTCGCCGTACTGGAGCGAGTACTGGTTCACGTAAAGGTCGATGTGCTGCTGCATGACCGATTCATCCATTTCCTGGGCATGACGGCGGATATAAGGCTTCACTTCATCAGGATGAACGTATGCGTATTCGATGCTCGATCGTATAGACCGGTTGAGCCGTTCGTGCATGGCGCCGCCCAGGTCCCGCCGCGCAAGGATACCGCCCAGCGGAATCGGATGCCCTGTTTCCTCCTCCCACCACGCACCGAGGTCGATCACCTGGGATAGACCGTGTTCGACGAAGGTGAACCGGCTTTCGTGAATAATCACCCCGGCGTCGACTTCGCCGCGCTGGCAGGCCGGCATGATCTGGTCGAATGGCAGGTAGATCAGGCGTTCCAGGCCGGGATCGAAGAGCCTCAGCAGCAGCGCCGCCGTGGTCAACTGCCCGGGCAGGGCGATTTTCTTGTCCCACAGTTGTTCCGGCCGCAGCGGTTCCCGCGCGACCACAAGGGGGCCGCAACCCCTGCCCAGGGCCCCGCCGGACCGGAGCAGGACGTAGTCTTCCCGCAGATGGCCGAGGGCGTGAAAGGAGATCTTGGTCAGGTCCAGTTCACGCTTCAGGGCCAGGATATTCAGCGTTTCGATATCCTCCAGCACTTCCCGGCACCTCGGCGCATCGGGAATCCGCCCCTGGATCAAGGCGCAGAAGATGAAGGTGTCGTTGGGACAGGGCGAGTAACCGAGAGAAAGGGCGGTCATGGCGATACCCGGGGGCGTGCGGGACCAATGTAGTGTAGACTACCAGAAAATGGAGGCACCAGGGCCGTGTGCCGCATCAGCAGACCCCGCTTTCCACGATCAATTCGACCGCTCGCTGACAGCGACGGATCGCCAGGGGCAGGTCCCACTGCGACAGGTCCCGGTCGACCACCCGGTTGCTGATTCCGCGTATTTCCACGAAGGGGATGTCGTTAGCTTTGGCTACGTGGGCCGCGGCCGCTCCTTCCATGTTCTCGCAAATCCCGCCGTAACGGGCGGCCAGCGTATCGCCGGCCGCCTGGACGCCGCTGCACTGCTGCACGGTGACGAACGGACCGGTGGCGACCTGGTGCGACGATCGGCCTTCCAGCCGGCCTTCAAGGCACCGGCTGATGCGTTCGGTACGCGGTACGTCGAGCGGTATCCGGTTGTACAGGGGCTTTCCCGGCGTCTGCCCTGCCTGCCCGGCCTGCTCCTGGGCGCCGGTCCGGACGGGAAGCATGGGAAATCCCATTCCCTCCAGGTCCATCCAGCCTTCCGGGGTCAGGACGCCGGTATCGCCGTAGTATTCCTCCGTGGCAATGGCGAGGTCACCCACTTCGAGACCGGACCGCACGTACGCGCCGCCCACGCCGAATTGGAGGATCGCGGCGGGGTCATGGCGCGTCAGCGCAAGAGTCAGGGCCACGGCCGTATTGACCTGGCCCACGCCGCCCTCGATCAGGAGCACCGGCTTCCCGCACAACGAGCCCAGGTGCCAGGGCCGGACCAGGGGATCGTCCGTTTCGGAAATCTCCATCCGTGCCTGGACCCGTTCCTGTTCCATTTTCGTCGCGGTGATGAGTAGATAGTCCAGATTCATGGCTCACCTCTGTACCCGGCCCTCGACGGCCAGCAGGTAGAGGGTTTGTGAAACGGCGTTGGAATCAATCCACTCCAGGTAGTCTGCTTCCGCGGCCGCTCGCTGCGATTCGGTCAAATACCCGTCCTGAACCAATTGAAACCCACGGGTCGCGGCAACCGCCGACCAGATACCCAGCCGGGATTTACCGTCGCCGTCATGGCTGTCGGCGTATTCATGCTGCGCGGTTTCCCGGATGTCAACGAGTCCCAGCCGCTCCAATGCAGGCGCGATATTGTCGGCAATCGCGTTATCCATGCCGGCATCGGAACGCCAGGCCAGGAACGCTTCATAAAACGCCTTCATGCTCGTGGGTGGCCGCGGATTCCACACGATCTTCTCATGGTTGTAGTCCAGCGCAAGAAACCGGCCGCCCGGTGCAATGGCACTTACACAGGATGCGATCGCCCGCCTGGGAGCGGAATGCCACTGGATCACCCGGGCCGCACTGACCAGGTCGAATGTGCGATAGAACGGCATATGGAGTATATCGGCTGCGACGAAACCGGGGCCGCAAGGGCTTGCGTCGACGGCCTGGCGGATCAGGTCTATGTCGATATCAAGCCCTACGGTGACGCCAGAATCGTTTTTCTCGTCAATGCCCCGCGTAATCGCCCCGGTTCCGCACCCGACGTCCAGCACACGCATCCCGGGTCGAAGCAGCTCGTCAAGCCGCCGGTGCGAGGAAGAAAGCGTTCGTTCATTCAGGATCTCTTCCGTACCGGATGGCATACGTGCGCGTATCCGTGCCTGGTCCGCCGCCTTCCTGGTGTCCGCCCCCTTCGTGCTATCCGTGTCCTTCCTGCTGTCCTGCTTCAGCATTCGACATCGACCCACCGGCCCGCATCGTTCGACTCGACCGCCGCATCGATAACGAGCTGGGCCGCCAGGCCGTCCCGGAACGTGGGCGGTTCGTCCTCGTCCTGCCGGATATTGTTAAGGAATGACGTCACGATGGTGCGGTCACCAGGCGGTTCCGGCATCTCGACGGGCTTGTATTCCGCCTCCGTGGACCGTTCCGTGAGGCGCCGGTCGCCCGTCATCTGCCAGCGGTAGGAGGTCCGTTCGCAATCTATCCGTATGGAATGTTCCTGGTGGAGCCTGCTGGCTCGGATCGATCCACGGGCGCCGTTTTCGAACCGCAGCAGCAAATGACAAACGTCATCGTTTTCCACCGGTCCGGTCTCCGTGGGAATATCCAATATACCCTCTCGATGCTGCCGACGCAGTTCGCCGAAGTGCCTATCTGACGTCAGCACCGGACGCCGCGGAATATAGGTGGCCAACTCCGCATTTACCTGCCGTATCTCGCCGACCAGCCAGCGGGCCGCATCGATCATGTATACCCCGAGGTCGCCCAGGGCCCCGGTTCCGGCCTCGGTCCGCTTGAACCGCCAGGTCAGCGGAAAGCGGGGATCCCTGGCCCAGTCGAAGGACCAATGGGCGTTGAAAGTATGAATCTTGCCGGCCCGTCCCTCCCGCAGCAGGCGTGCAAGGAGCTGGAGCGCCGGAAAAAGACGGATGCCCGACTGCATGCCCGTTTTCATGCTGCCCGCCTTCGCGCCAGCGCACATCTCCCGGGCCTGCGACCCGTTCAGTGCAAGGGGCTTTTCGCAGAACACGGATTTCCCGGCCGCCAGGGCTGCGAGGGCAATGGGATGGTGCAGGTGATGGGGCGTGGCGATACCGACGGCGTCGATGTCGTCTCGATTAAGCAGCTCGTTCGCGTCCCGGCACACGTGGGGAATGTCATACTGTTCCGCAAGGGACCGGGCGCTTTCGATACGGCGGCTGGCAACCGCGGTCAGCGTGGTTTCTTTCCGCCACGCCTCCGCATGGGAATGGGCAATGTGCCCGGCGCCGATCATGCCGATACGAACGATGTCATTCATGGAGCAGACCGCCCTGCCGGAGCAAAGCCTCCGTGGTCGGTTCCCTTCCGCGGAAATCCCGGAAGACGTCCATGGGATGCCGGCTGCCGCCCAGGGCAAGGATGGTATCGCGGAACCGCCTGCCCAGCAGACGCATCTCCTCTTCGTTCTCCAGCCCCGCTTCCTCGAAGGCGGAGAAGGCGTCCGCGCTGAGCACTTCCGACCACTTGTAGCTGTAATACCCCGAGGCGTAGCCTCCCGCGAAAATGTGGGAGAACGAGCAGAAGAACCGGTCTTCCTCCAGCGACGGCAGGATCAGCGTCTCCGCGTCGATCCGGCGCTGCACGTCCAGGATCGTCTCCGTTCCCGCGGGATCGAAGTACTCGTGCAGTTCCATGTCGAGCAGGCCGAAGTTGACCTGCCTGAGGGTGTTGCTGCCCTCCCGGAAGGTCCTGGCGCCGAGCAGACGTTCGATGATCTCGTCGGGAAGCAGTTCGTCCGTCTCGTAGTGACGGGCCAGTCCCTTCAACGTCCCCCGGTCGTAACACCAGTTTTCCATGAACTGGCTGGCGATCTCCACCGCGTCCCACTCCACGTTGGAAATGCCGGACGCCATGCCGTAGTCGATGGTGGTCAGCATGTGCTGGAGCGCGTGGCCGAATTCGTGGAACAGCGTTTCCACTTCGCGGAACGTCATGAGCGAGGGCTTGCCGCCGACGGGTTTGCCCTGATTGCAGATCATGTAGGCCACGGGCAGCCGGGTGGCCTGTCCCGCGGAAGCCATGACCGCGCTTCTGCCCACAAGCGTATCCATCCACGCGCCGCCCTGCTTCTCCGCGGGTCGGCTGTACGGGTCAAGGTAGAAGGCCGCCATGAGTTCGCCCCGGTCGTCGAACACCCGGAAGAACTGGACGTCCTCGTGCCAGACCGGTGCCTCGCCGGTCGCTTCCTCCAGGCGCACGCCGAACAGGCGCTCCGTGAGTTCGAACAACCCGTTCAGCACGCGTGGCAGCGGGAAAAAGGGTCTCAGTTCTTCGTCCTTCAGGTCGTAGCGTGCCTCGCGAAGCCGTTCCGCCCAGTACGGAACGTCCCAGTGCCTGAGTTCGTCGTCCCCATCGTCACCGTACACTCCATCCACGCCGGCCAACTCCTTCAACGCTTCCATGTCTTGCTCGGCGGCGCCACGGCCCGCGGCGCGCAATTCGTCGAGCAGGCGCCGCACCGAACCCGCGTCGGGTGCCATTTTCCGGCTGAGGCTCAACGCTGCGAAGGTGTCAAAGCCGAGCAATCTGCATTTATCAATCCTAAGGGCGATGATCTCCCTGGCCACGTCTTTGTTGTCCCACTGGCCGTCCGACGCCTTGGATATGAAAGCACGGTACATGCGCTCACGCAGGTCCCGGCGCTTGCTGTGCTGCATGAACGGCATGAAACAGGGGTAGTCCAGCGTGAGCACCCAGGGACCGTCCGATGCCGTGGCCTCTTCATGGCCCTCCTGCCGGGCCGTATCCGCGGCAAGTTCGAGCAGCGTGTGGGGAAGGCCTTCGGTCTCTTCGGCCTCCGTGAGCTTGATCTTGAAAGCCTTGGTGGCGTCTAGGACGTTGTTGGAGAACTTCGTGCTCAACTCCGCCAGCCGCTGGCTGATCTCGTTGTAGCGTTCCCGGTCCGCGTCATCCAGGCCCACGCCGTTCAACTCGGCCTCGCGTATGGCTGACTCCAGGATCCGCTGCTGGGCGGGCGCGAAACCTCGTGCTTCCTCGCTGTCCCGCAAGGCGCAATAGGCCTGGTACAGGGGCTTGCTCTGCCCGAGCCGGTTGCCGAACTTGACCACTTCGGCAAGCAGGGGATCGTATACTTCCCGCAACTCAGGCGAGTTCTTCACCCCGTGCAGGTGGGACACGATACCCCAGATACGGCCGAGGTCGTCTTCGATGCGCTCGAGCGGATCCATCAAATCGCGCCAGGTGCGCGGCGCGGTCTCCTCGAGCCGGGCTACGGCCTGTTCGCAGCCCTCGAGCAGGGCGCGGATTCCGGGTTCGATATGGCGGGTTTCGATCCGGTCGAAGGCGGGAAGATCGTCCCAGTTCAGCAGCGGATTGTTTTCCATTTTCGATCGCCTTGCCTTTTTGTTGCGTGCGTTTATCTTGGGGTACGATCCACGCCGGAAACAGAAGCGCGGGAACCGTAGCAAATTACGAAGTACCACGGTCTAAATCAACCGATCATTTCCAGTCGAAACGGAACGAAAAGTATGACGGAAAAGCGATTCAATCGGCGGCTGCAACGCTACCCCGCGGTGAGTGACCTGCGGAGGCTGACGCGCAAGCGGCTGCCGCACATCGCCTGGGAGTACCTCGACTGCGGCACGGGCGACGAAAGGGCCGTGGCGAGGAACCTGGAACGCATGGCGGAGGTCACGCTCGCACCGGTTTTCATGAAGGGCGACCTGAAACCGGATCTGGCCACGACCCTGTTCGGGCGGACCTACAGCGTGCCCTTCGGCATGGCGCCGGTGGGACTCACCGGGCTCATGTGGCCCCGGGCGGAGTTCATCCTGGCCGCCTCGGCCGCGAAATACCGCTTCCCCTACTGCCTGAGCACGGTGGCCACACAGGCGCCGGAGACGGTCGGACCCATCGTGGGCGACATGGGCTGGTTCCAACTCTATCCGCCCCGGCGACGGGAAATCCGCGACGATCTGTTGAAGCGCGCGATGGATGCCGGCTTCCATACGCTCGTGGTGACGGCGGACGTGCCCATGGGAAGCCGCAGGGAACGGACCAGCCGCGCGGGCCTGGAAACGCCACCGCGGATCACGGCGGGATTCGTGTATGAAGCGCTGATTCACCCCACCTGGACGATCCAGACCTTGCTCGCCGGGCTGCCCAGGCTCAGAGCCATCGAAAAGTACGCTGATTCGAAGCAGATGGGCGAGGTGGCAAGTTACGTCGGCCAGGAACTGGGCGGCACCCTCGATTGGGACTATGTCCGGGAAGCCCGTGATCTATGGGATGGGCCGGTGGTCGTGAAGGGCATCCTTCATCCCGAAGACGCGGAGCGGGCCATAGAGGCCGGCGTGGACGGCATCCAGGTTTCGAACCACGGCGCCCGCCAGTTCGACGGCACGCTCGCCGCCATCGACGCGCTGCCGCCCATCGTCCGCAAGGTCAATGGACGGGCCCGCATCCTCTTCGACAGCGGTGTACGCACCGGGCTGGACATCATCCGGGCGCTCGCCCTGGGCGCTGATTTCGTGCTGCTGGGCAGGGCTTTCATGTACGGTGTAGGCGCCTTCGGCAAGACGGGCGGCGATCACGCCTTCGAGATCCTGAAGGCCGACCTCGAAGTCAACATGGTCAACCTGGGATGCGCCTCGGTGGACGAGATCCCCGCTCCGGTCCGCCCGGAGTCCGCGTAGCAATTCTGCCGCGCTTAGTCGGCCGGCCGCCTTCGCCATTCGGCATTCCGCGGGCCGCCTCCACAATCACCCCGCCGCTTCCGCCAGTGTCCCGCGCCCCGTTTTCCTTGAATAAACCAGGCTGCAGAACCCCAGGCCGACGGAGAAAGCGGTCCCTATCGCCGCCAGCAACAGCATGCCGCCCGATTCGAAGAGGAATCCCGTCACCAGGCTGGCCGAACTCGCCGACAGCGCGATGAACATCTCGTTGACGCCCTGCACGCGGCCCCGTTCCAGGGGCGCGAGCGCGTTTGAAAGCAGGGAAGAGCCGGCGATGAAGCAGAAGTTCCACCCCAGGCCGAGGAGGAAAAGGGCGATCGTCAGGGGGATGAACCGGGGCGAAACCGGGGTGATCACGCAGGAAACGACGAGGATGAGCACGCCCCACTTCACGATGGCGTGCTGCCCCCACCGGATGATCAGCCGGCCGGTGATGCCGGAAACGCCGAACATGCCGATGGCGTGCGCCATAATGACCCACGAGATCAGCCAGGTGCCATGATCGTGGTGGCTCATGTGCAGGGGCGTGATCACCATGAGCAGCGTCATGACGAACTGGCCGATCACCATGGCCGCGATCCCGTACCGGACGTGCACGTTGCGGAGGATCTCCCGTACGGGACGCGCGGTCGACGCATCGATTTCCGATTCGGCGGATGGTTTGATGCGCCGGGCGAGGTCGAGCGGGTCGGGGCGGACCAGGAAGAGGGTCAGCAGCACCGCCGCCAGGCTAAGGCCCACGCCGATGACGAAGGGCCCCGACATGGGAGGATAGCCGTACTGCGCGATCCAGATGCCCGCGGGCGCCACCATCATGGCGCCGCCGATGGCGCTGATGGTGCCGGCGGACACGATTCGGCCGATGATGCGCGCCCGTTCGTCTTCGGGATAGATTTCCGCGCCGATGAACCGCGCCTGCTCACTGGAACTGCGCGCCATGCCGGCGAAAAAAGACGCGATGCAGAATCCCGCGAAGGAATGGACGGCGACGCTGAGGAAACTGGCCGCGGCGGCGATCAGGGACGACAGGTATCCGGCCGTAAGCCCGGCCCGGCGGCCCAGGCGGTCCATGATCCAGCCGAAGGGGAAGGCGCTGATCGAGCGCGCGAGAAAGGCGATGGTCATGGGCACGCCCGTCATGCGCTCGCTGTCGGACAGCTGCGCCGCCAGGATGGGCACGACGGTGAAAGCCGCGACCTGGGTGGCGCCGAAGAGGGCCTGGGTGACGAAGAGGGTGTGGGTGATCCGGCTGCGGACCGACTGAAGCTGTTCCGGTTCCATTGTGCTCCCGCGGCCCGGTATTCATGCCGTTCTGCCGCTGGTAACTCCTCTCCCGATCAGATGACTTCCAGCTGATCCCGGTCCGGCAGCGCGGGGAAGGGCGCGCTCGGCAGGGTCTGGTACCAGAAGGCCACCGATGCGACATCGTCCTGGAGCGCCTGGTAGGGGCCACCCTCCGCAAAACCGAGCAGTTGCCGCCAGCCCAGCGCCTGGATGGTTACCTTCAGGTCCTCCTCGAACCGCACCGGATCCGACACGTGCCACCGGTACATGCCGAACCGCTGCTGGGACTTGTACATGCCGTCGGGGCGGATGACCTGGGGCATGCCCGCGTAGGGGGTGGTGTACTCCACGTACCGGCCGTCGATATCGAAGTTGTACGAACCGCAGAAGTAGTCCTCGACGCCCGTCCCGCAGATCGTCGGAAACTCGTCGTCGCCGTCGATATAGAACTTGATCTCCCCCTCGCCCCACCATCCGTTGCTGTTGGATCCCCACGCCATGTAGGTACCGACGTAATGGCCGTGCCCCTGTACGCCGTCCAGTATGGTGAACACCTCTTTGTACGGAACGGGGTTCGTCCGCCGGAAGCTCGCGTGGAAATAGCCGATGTCCTCGGGGACCTCGGTCAGCGTGTAGTCGATCTGGTAGTACACGCGCATCTTCTCGTCGGCGATGTTCTCCAGCGTGATGCGGCAACGCTTGCGAAAGGGCATCTCCCAGTAGCAGTTGAACGCGCTGGCCGGGTTTACGCACACGGCCAGCGAGGACACGTGGGCGTATTCACTCCACCCGCACGCGAAGAAATCGCCCATGGGACACTCCACGGAGGGGTACTCCTCGTCATCCCAGTAAATGCGCAGGATGGCGAAGCGCCAGTGGCCGGTTGGCGTCAGCCAGATATGCTGAATGGCACCGGACCCTTCGATATCGGCCATCGTCAGCGTTTCCCCCGCTTCAATGTCGAAGGAAGGGGAGATCTTCCAGCCCTGTCCCAGGTGCCGTGCGTTATGGGCGCCGGTGCCCTCCGTGGCCATGCCGCCCCGGCCCTTTCCGCCGTCCGTGTTTTCCGGCGAGATGGACCGCGTCTTGGCGCGCGACAGGCGAGCCAGGTTTCCCATGTCCATGCCCAGTCCGTTGAACATATGCGCATCTCCTCGTGGTAACTTTTCTTGATAAGGTGATCTCGGCTTCACTATAATACGTTCCGCGATGGCACGCGCACAGGTCTTTTTAGGTGTCCACAACCGACGAGAGCGACGGTGTAATTTGCAACGCGACGTACTCTACTACATCGCCGATCCCATGTGTTCCTGGTGCTGGGGATTCAGTCCGGTGCTGGAGGCGGTCTCCGGAGTGCTCCCGGAGGAAATCCCCATCCGCTACGTCATGGGCGGCCTCGCCCGGGATTCTGCAGCTCCCATGCCGGAGGACACCCGGACCTACGTGCAGTCCCAGTGGCGGCTGGTCGCCGAACGGACGGGCGCGGAATTCAACTGGGACTTCTGGAAGGACTGCGAGCCCAGGAGATCGACGTACCCGGCCTGCCGGGCGGTCATTGCCGCCGGGATGCAGCGGCCGGACGGGACCGGGGCGATGTTTCACGCCATCCAGCGGGCCTACTACCTGGAAGCGCGGAATCCGTCGGACGCGGAAACCCTCGTGCAGCTTGCCGGCGAATTGAACCTGGATACGCAGCGCTTTTCCGAGGACCTCACCTCGGCCCGCACCGACGAACTGCTCCACGAGGACTTCGCCCTTCGCCGGTCCCTCCACGCCGACAAGTTCCCCACGATGATCCTGGAGCACGACGGCAACCAGTTCTGGCTGGCCTACGGGTACGAAGAAGAAGCCCTGGTGGTGGATTTGCTGACTTCGGCGTTGCTTTCCTGAATACGTCCCGGGCGGCATTCCGGCTGCGGCTCGTGACGCAAGCCCTCTTCGCGGGTCGCGGGGCCGCCGGTCGGCCCGCCGAACGCTACATCCCCTCGACCCTGGGATCGATCCACATATACACGAAATCCACCACGATGTTGGCGCAGACCACCATCGCGGCCGAGAAGAGCACGACGCCCATGATCATGGGCACGTCGAGATTGAAGACCGACTGCAGGGCCAGGACGCCCAGGCCGGGCAGGGCGAAGACGTTCTCGGTAAACACCACGCCGCCCATGAGGGCAGCCATGTCGAGTCCCAGGACGGTGATGACGGGGATGACGGCGTTCCGCAGCCCGTGCTTGAACAGGACGACGTACTCGGGGATCCCCTTGGCACGGGCCACGCGCACGTAATCGGCGTTCAGCACCTCCACCATGTTCGTGTGCACCAGCCGGGCGTAATAACCCGTTATCACGAGGGCGAGGGTGGCCGCCGGCAGGATGATGTGGGTCCAGCCCGTCAATCCACCCACCGGAAACAGGCCGGTCCGGTAGGCCAGGTAGTACTGCAGCATGCGGGCCAGCCAGAAGACGGGCAGGGAAATGGCGACCAGGGATACGATGAGGACGGTCCGGTCGATGGCCCGGCCGCGGTACTTTGCCGTGAGGACGCCCAGCGGCACGCTCATCAGCATCCACAGGCATACGGCCGTCAGTGCCAGGGAAAGGGTTACCGGAAATCTCGCCAGGAGGGCGTCGAGCACCCGTTCTCCCGTCACCAGGGACGTGCCGAGGTCGCCCCGCAGCAGATTGCCGATATAGCGGCCATACTGCACGATGAGCGGATCATCGAATCCCATCTCCGCGCGGATCCGCTCGATCGTCTCCGCGTCCGCGTTCGCCCCGGCGTATACCCGCACCGGATCGGCCGGAACCGCGTGCACAATCAGAAACGTGATCACCGTGGTCCCCCAAAGTATCACGACCGCCCATCCCAGGCGGCGCAGGATCCTGCTCAACATAGCGAGGTCCTTCTAAACGGTGAGGTCCTTCTATGGTTTCGGCCGTGTTTCATGATTCGATCCACATCAATTCATAGCGGATGGGCCAGACCGGATTGAGCTTGAGCCCCTTGAGCCAGGGTTGCCGGAGCAGGTACATCTGCGGGTAATACAGGAATACCCAGGGCGCGTCCTCTACCACCAGACGCTCCGCCTCCCGGTAGAGTGCCAGGCGATGATCCTGGTCCGTGCTGGTGGACGCTTCGTTCAGCAACGCGTTCACCGATGCGTTGTCATAGAACGCCACGTTGGTGCTGTTCACCTCGGTTATCCGGTTGCCGTTCAGAAGCACGTCGAGGAAATTGCTCGGATCCGGATAGTCCTGGTACCAGCCGAAGGTGGTAAAGGGCACCGCGCCGCGCCGGCCCGTCGCTTCGATCCGTGTCGAACCGGTGACCGGCCTGATTTCCACGGTGATGCCGACCTCCCCGAGATCCTGTTGCACCGCCTGTCCGATCTTGGTATCGATGCCGCTCTGGGCCGTGATCATGAGCTCGGTGGTGAAACCCTCGGGGTATCCGGCCTCCGCAAGCAGCCTGCGAGCCTTTTCCGGGTCGTGGTCGTATCCTTCGAGCGCTTCGTTGAATCCGGGCATGCCGGGCGGCAGCACGCCGCGGGCGAGGATGCCCCGGTCGCTGATCAGGCTCACGATCCGCTCTCGGTCGATGGCGTGGTTGACCGCCCTGCGCACGTTCACCTGGTCGAAAGGCGGCATCTCGGTATTCATGGAGAGATACTGGATGGCGTTCAGCGGTTGATGGGCGACGCGTTGGCTGAGGACGGGGTCTTTCATTACCCGGATGAAGTCCGCGTCCGGGATTCCCGTCGACGTGACGCTCGCGATGTCCAGCTCGCCCCGTTCGAACATCATCATGTGCAGGGTCTCGTCCCCGCCGACCATCAGCTCGATGGCCTCCAGCCGGACCTCGTCCGCCCGGTAAAAGGACGGACTCTTCTCGAGCCGCATGCGCGTTCCGCGCTGCCAGTCCGCCAGTACAAAGGGTCCTGCGCCGACGGGATGGCGCCCGAATGTGTCCCCGCGCCGCTCCACCTCCTCCCGTGGAACGGCGTACGCGAAGGGCATGGCCATGCAGTACAGGAACGGCAGATCGGGATGGGCCAGCTCGATCACCAGGGTCTCGGCGTCCGGTGTGCGCAGGCCGGAGACCCGATCCGCCGAACCGTCCTGAAACGCCCGGGCACCGGCGATGTTCCTATAGAATCCCTGCCCAGGGGACCTGGTGGCCGGATCCAGAATACGTTCGAGGGACCAGGCGAAATCTCCGGAGGTTATCGCCCGGCCGTTCGAGAACCGGATATCCCGGCGCAACTTGAAGGTAATGGTCCGGCCATCCTCGGAGACCGTCCAGGAGCGCGCGTGCCAGGGGACCAGGTTCAAGTCGTCGTCATAGTCGATCAGACCGTGGAACAAGGCGCGCACCAGCGGCCAGGTCACCACGTCGTAGGCGATGGCCGGATCGAGCGATCGCGGGTCCGACGGCACGGCGATCCGCAGGACGTTCTCCTCGGGGTGCAGACGGTCGGGTGGTGCGTCTCCGGAACAGGAAACCGCGAGGAACAGCACAGCAAGACACGCCGCTGCCAACGAAAGCGGACCAGACCGGGCTTCAATCGCGGGTTTCCGCGCCGTGGATTTCTGCGCCAGTGTACCATTCATCGTCCCTGTCCCTCCTTCACGTAGGGATCCAGTACCTCCTGCAGGCCCTGGCCGAGCAGGTTGAATCCCACCACGGCCGCGACAATGAACAGGCCCGGAGCCACGGTGAGGTGCGGAGAGACGATAAAGTAGGGCTGTCCCTCGGCGATCATGGTTCCCCACGACGGCGCGGGCGGCGGTACGCCGACCCCGAGGTAGCTCAGACCGGCGTCGAGCAGCACCGTGTTCGCCGTGGCCAGGGATCCGAGTACGATGATCAGGGGAAGGACGTTGGGCAACAGGTGCCGGAGCATGATGCGGACATCCGAACAGCCGATGGCGCGGGATGATGTGACGAACTCCCGGGTCTTCAGGATCAGTACCTGGCTTCGTATGGTCCGGGCGATCCAGGTCCAGCTGACGAGCCCAATGACCAGGAATACGCTGACCAGTCCGCGTTTCAGCGTGAAATCCAGTACGTGCCAGTCCAGGGACTCGAAGCGGATCTGGATCACGCGTCCGTCCATCAGTCCGGCGAAGGCGATGGCCAGAAGCAGCCCGGGAATGGCCAGCATGACGTCGGTCCCGCGCATGAGCAGGGTGTTCACCCAGCCGCCGTGGTATCCCGCGAGCATGCCCACGGTCACCCCGACGCAGACGGCGATGAGCATGGCCACGATGCCGACAAGCAAGGAGATGCGGGTACCGTGTACCAGGCGGGCCAGCACGTCCCGTCCGAGCTGGTCCGTGCCGAGGAGAAACCGTTCGCCGGGCGGGATGGGCAAGCCGTCGGCGTCGAGGCCGTCGGCCAACTGCAGCATGGGGTCCTGTAGATAACCCAGCCCGGTCAGGACCGGGGCAGCCAGTGCCAGGGCCGCCAGGAACAGGACCAGTCCGCCGCCGGCGCAGACCATGCGGTGCTTCAGCATACGCCGCAGGAAGGGCAGAGACGCCGGGCCGGTCTCTTCCGACTCGAAGCCGGCGGCAGATGGGGAAATGACGGTCATGGTAACATTCAATAGTTGAAACGCGCTTCATCGTCGAAACGCGCCGGTCCGCGCAACCATGGGCTCGTATCTGCCAGGCTCGTATCTGCCAGGCCCGTATCTGCCAGGCCCGTATCAGTCAAGCCGCGGGGTATTCCAGGCAGATTCCGCTCCGAGACCGCGATGAGTCGCCGATCGCACGGAGCAGGTCAAGGTAGAAACGCCGTTCATCGGCGGACAGGGCGATCAGGGCCTCATTCCCCCACAGGCTGGCCAGACATCGTCCTGCAGGCCGTATCGGCATGTGATATTCCGATTTCCCGTACATGCCCGGTTGATTGAACAGGGGATCGTCCGCCAGCGTACCGCCCGTTCCCACCAGGAACAGGTCGTCCTGCAGCCGGGACCCATTTGGCGCCACCAGCAGATGACCGGTGGAATCGCGGTGCGTCTTCAACGTGATGCTAATGTGCAGACGAGGCGCGGTTCCCGCCGCGGCTACGTACACGCGGCGCAGGGGGGAATCCATTAGGACCTCGGCCTTGCGGCACGACTGGAAGACACACCACCACTTCTGCCACTGCCCACCTTCCGGCGAGGAAATCAGACGAAGATACACCGGTTCGCCGAAATCGGCGTGGCGACTCGCTTCAAGCATCGCCCGGAATCCGGGCTCGGACCGGTGTATATCCGTGATGGGAATTTCCAAATTACGCGTCCGTACGGGCAGCGGTCCGGCCGTTCGCACGTCTACACCGTTTTCAACGAGGCGTGCCGCATCCGCGGCCATGCCCCGGTAAGGTGAAAGGAATACGGCCTGCCGGGGCCGGTACGCGTCGAGAGCGTCCCGCACGGTCTCAAGTCCTTGAACCGTCCCGCTCGCACTGCCCTGGGCGCTTCCACGCGGCCCCGCGTTCGGCCGCCCCGCGTTCGGCCGCCCCGCATCCGGCCGGGCGAACACCATGCCGTCCGGCCCTTCAGTGTACTCCTGAAATAGTGCAAGGACCTGGCGGCTGCCGATAACCAGTCCATCTATTTGCTTCACGCCGCCTCCCCGCCGCACAAGGGAAGACGTACCGGCCGGTTCCGCACGATGGATTCATAACCCGCGAGCAGCACTTCCATATGGTCCCGGGCGTCCCGGACGGTGAAGCGCGGTCTCGAACCGGTGTCCAGCGCGTGTACCAGGTCATCCAGGGCGGCGCGAGTGAATTCAGTCCCTGTGGAGGTCAGCAAGGTGGGCGGGCCGCTGTGCCACTGCATGGGATCGTCTTCGTCGACGCAGTAGTCGCCGTCCACGATGCGGTTTCTCAGGTGGGTATCGATGCCGGGGCGCTTCCCGTCGATTCGTCCCGTTCCCTTCGTGCCGAACAGGTAGGCCAGGTTCGGTCCACCGGCGCCATGAGAGGCGATGCCGTTGCGCCCGGCGGACAGGGTGGCCACCCGGCCGGACCGGTCCACAAGGCTCAGCGTGCCGAAGTCGTCCGCGCCATGGGCGGCATGTTCGGGGAAGAAGTGGGCGCCGCCCTGGCCGTATACCTCGACGATGGGGTCGAAGCACTGCTGTACCAGGGCAACGGCATAGGCGCCGACCGTCAGCAGTTCGCGTTTGATGTCCGGAAATTTCCACCTGCCCGGCGGCAGGAAACCGGGTTTTCGCTGCGCATTCGAAATGGACCGCGGGATCCCCTTGCCGAAGAGGATGTCGACGTGCATCGCCGTTAATTCACCCAGGATCCCCGCGTCGATCATCCTTTTGCTCTGGTTGACGAAATCATTGTAAACGTAACTGGGAAGGATGGTTGTGACTTTTGACCTTTCGACGGTGTCGACCACTTCGCGGCATTCCCGCATGTTGGCGCCGATGTACTTGTCGATCCACAGGTGCTTGCCGGTCCGAGCGGCCAGTCTGGCAATTTCGGCACGGCGCTCGATCTCGTGACCGATGCTCACGACATCGACCTCGTCCCGCTGAACGGCCGCCTCTATCCCTTCCATAAAGGGCACGTCCAACTGCTCGGCCCAGGTCCGGTTCAGCGGCTTGAGATAGGGGTCGATGTCCGCGTCGTCGGCCACCCCGACGATGCGGATCCGGGGATGGTCCACGAAGGCGGGGACGAAACTGCTCTGGTGGCTGTGCTTGCTGAAACTGACCAGCAGCACGCCGTAGACGCGGTCGGCCATGACGACACCATTTCATTCATGATGTATGCGTGGATGTTTGCGAGCATTCAAGATAAGCCGGGCCATCACGAGTGACAACCAAAACAGGACTCGAACAGCGCGGTCGGTTTTGAACGGCGCGGTCGGAATCGAACAGCACGGTCTGTGGTCTTTGGTCTTGTTTATCACGCGAAGCACAGTAGATTAACCCACATCCCGTTTCCGTGCTTTTAGTACCACATCCTCACCACGTCATCAGCGAGAGAGGTACGCCATGGACGCCGTCCTGCGCGCGATATCCGATTTCATGTGGGGGCCCTGGACGATCGGCGTGCTCGCCGTCCTGGGTCTCATGCTCACCGTGGCCAGCAGGGGGGTCCAGTTCCGGAAGTTCGGCACGGCGGTCGGCCTGGTCATGCGCGGCGCCCTGCGCAGGGACAAGGGCGAGCAGGAATCGGGCGACATCTCGCCCTTCCAGGCGCTGACCACGGCCATGGCGGCCACCATCGGCAACGGCAACATCGCGGGTGTGGCGACGGCCATCGCGGTGGGCGGCCCGGGCGCGGCCTTCTGGATGGCGGCCATGGCACCACTGGGCATGGCGACGAAGTACGCGGAGACCGTGCTGGCCCTGCGGTACCGGGGAAAGACGCGGGACGGCCTCATGCTCGGCGGCCCCATGTCCTATCTGAAGGAGGGGCTGAACCTGCCCACCATAGGCGTGGTTTTCGCCCTCTGCGCCACGCTGGGTGGCCTGGGCGGCGGAAACATCGGCCAGGCAAACTCCATCGCCCTCGTGCTCGACTCCCAGTTCCACGTGGCCAAGTGGATCACCGGCGCCCTGCTGGCCGGCATCCTGGCCGTGGTCGTCATCGGAGGGATCAAGCGTATCGGCCTCGTAGCGGAAAGACTCGTACCCACGATGGTGATCGTCTACGCCGCCAGCGTGATCTACGTCGTGATCACCCATTTCAGCGCGCTACCGGCAACCCTCTGGCTGATCGTGGAAAGCGCCTTCACGCCGGTCGCGGTCGTCGGGGGATTCGCCGGGGCCACGGTGTCCCGGACGATACAGTACGGCATCCGGCGCGGCGTCATCTCCAGCGAGGCCGGCCTTGGAAGCGCGGGGATCGCCCACAGTGCGGCGCAAACGAACAACCCGGTGCGGCAAGGGTACATCTCCATGATCGGCGTCTTCATCGACACGATCGTCGTCTGCTCCATGACCGCGGTAACCGTGGTCATCGCCGGCGTGTGGCATAATGGCGAGATCAGCACCGCCCTCGTGGCTTCCGCGCTCAACACCACCATCCCCTTCGGCGGGGCCATCGTCGCACTCTGCTCCCTGATGTTTGGATTCACGACCATGGTCACCTGGTCCTACTATGCCGAGCAGGGCCTGCGGTTCGTGACGGACTCCCGGGGCGTGGTGCTGGGCATCCGGATCACCTGGTGCGCGGCCGCCTTCTTCGGAGCCGTGTACGAAGCCCGGGTGATCTGGGACCTGGGCGATATCATGGTCGCCTGCATGATGTTTCCCAATCTCGTCGGACTGATCGGTCTGACCCGAGAAATACGCGTGGTATCAGCCAACGAACAGGCTGCCACGGCCGCTTGACGATGAAGCGTTTATCGGGTATATTACCGGTGGGTTGGATCGGTGCGAAAAAAACCGAACCATTTTTCGTTCCGGGGCCTCTTAGTATAGTAGACGGTATCGACAGCGGCACCCTCGCTCCACACGTAATCGAGCCCAAAACGCAGGATACACGAAATGGCGCACACGGCGGACGGACTCATCATCGAAAGCGTGCTGAACGGCAGTCCGGACGACTTCGAAAAACTGGTGACGCGGTATGACCGCGAGATCAGGCGTATCGTGGGATCCATGGTCAGGAACCGCCAGGACAAGCAGGATATCGTACAGGATATCTGGCTTTCCGTTTACCAGCGGCTGTCGTCCCTGCGCGATCCGGAGCGGTTTCCGCAGTGGCTGCGCGCCATTGCGCGTAACCGGTGCCTTGCGCACGCGGGTGACCGGCACCACCGGGAAACGGCCTGGTCGGAGATCCAGCCGGAGGAATGCGCCGGAAGTACCTGGCCGGGCGACGAGCACCTGGACCGGGCAAAGCGCCGCAGCGTGCGGAAAGCCGTAGCGACGCTGTCGAACGCACTCGGCCGGACCGTCGCCATGTACTATTTCACCGGGTATTCCTGTGACGAGGTCAGCACGCGGATGAACGTCCCCGTGGGTACCGTGAAACGCAGGCTATCGGAAGCGCGAAGCAAGCTGCGGAGCATGTTCAGGGACTGGTCGCAACTGCCTGCAGAAGGCGGCCTGGATCTTCGACACCTGATCGTCGCCGCGCCGATTTGCACCGGTTTCTGAGTACTCCATCCAACCCCCGAACGAACCGAGGTCTTCAACAAGACATGTCCCAACCACCGCAGGACCGGAATCAGCACCCGCCCCCGGCCCAACGCAAGCCCCCCCC